>CAYXEC010000019.1:21952-29631 GCA_964463855.1 uncultured Verrucomicrobiales bacterium
GCTGTTGAAGAAGCCGTTGAGGAAGCTGCAGAAGAGGCTAAGGAGGCTGTTGATGCAGCTGTTGAGGAGGCCATTCCTGCCCCTGTCCCACCAGCTCCTGCTCAGTAAGAGCGACCATCAAGATTTATTGGAGGACTTTGGTTCTCCCGGATCATCATCAGACACCTCCATCACCAGATGGGGGTGTTTTTTTTGCCCGCAACTCCAATCAGTATCACCTTGAAGAGCAGGGCAAACAGGCAAGACAAGCCAATCAATTTCATCCACAAAAATTGGCTGGAATATTGATTTCAGAGGCTTGCAATCCTTATTCAATTTCATAATGTCACGTATTCCTTATGCATCTCTCTGCCATTATTGAGTCCCTCCTGATCGCTTCTGAGGATCCGCTGCCCAGCTCGGAAATCGCACGTATCATTCGCGCCCGGGTCGCTGAGGCTGAGGATGCTCTTGCATTGGATCATGAATCAGAGGACCAATCCGAAGAGCCCGCAGAGACTCTAGCGGAGGAATTACCTGAGGAATTAAAGGAATTGGCTGACATCACTGAGGATCAGATCACTGCTGCCATCATCGAACTGAATCATCATTATGAGTCCACTGGCCGGGCTTTCCTCTGCTCCGAGCGTGCCAAAGGCTGGAAAATTTACACTCATCCGGATTATGCGGCTTTTGTCAGGCAACTCTTTCCGGATAGAAAGCCAAGCCGCCTCAGTGGGCCTGCCATGGAAACATTGGCCATCATCGCTTATCGCCAGCCCATCACCAAGGCCTCCATTGAAGCTGTCCGGGGCGTCTCCTGTGATGGCATGCTCCAAAAACTCCTCGACCGTGAACTCATCAAGATCGGCGGACGTGCTGATCTACCCGGACGCCCATTGCTTTATGAGACTACCGACCTCTTTTTTGAGCACTTTGGAGTCAAGTCCGTAGATGAGCTCCCCAACGCCGGCGAATTACGAACCATCAAGCTGCCGGAACCAGAGCTTGAGGATAACGCAGCAAATGAGCCCGAGTCATCTGACGCCGGGGAACAAAATCCCGAGTCCACGACCGAGGAAATTGAACAACAACTCGCCCTCACGTCAGCTGGCGTTCCCAAAGCAGAGGACGCCCCGGAACCCATCTCAGACAATGATGATGAAAAGTAACGGCCCATGGACCTTCACCCAATCATTTAAACAGTGCCGCTAGACGACATCCGCAAAAAAATCGATCACATCGATCAGCAGCTGCTCGACCTACTCGCTGAGCGCGCAGACCTCGTACACGAGGTTGGCGAGATCAAAAAAAAGGAGGGATTGCAAATCTATGCCCCTGAGCGGGAAGACGCGCTGCTCAAGCGTCTGGCAACAATGAACAAGGGCCGGCTTCCGGATCGTTCCATTCTCGCTATTTACAGGGAGATCATGTCAGCGGCTCTGGCCCTTGAAGACAATCTGACAGTCGCTTATCTTGGCCCCGAGGGAACCTGGACACACCAGGCCGCGATCAAAAAATTCGGCCATTCTGTGGCCTATTCTCCCCAGGCGAATTTCTCAGAGGTATTTGACCAGGTGGCTCGCCGCAAAGCGCATTATGGTGTTGTCCCGATCGAGAATTCAACCGAGGGTGCCGTCTCTCACACCTTGGATCTTTTTGTAGATTCACACTTGCAGATATGTGCACAGATTCTCCTGCGTATTGACCACTGTTTGCTCTCCTCCATTCCCAGGGAAGACATCAAGACTCTCTACTCTCACCCTCAGGTTTTTGGCCAGTGTCGCAACTGGATTCTTAGGAATTTTCCCGAGGCCGATCTTGTGGAAGTTTCCTCCACAACCAAGGCAGCCCAACTTGCCAGGGAAAACGCAAGTGCTGGAGCGGCCGCGCTGGGAGGCAAGCTTGCAGCAGAGCTCAATGGGCTTGAGATCATTGAGGAGTCCATTCAGGACCGGGCAACCAACACGACTCGCTTCCTGGTGATTGGTGAAAAAACCTGCCCTGCCACTGGCCACGACCGCACCTCCATTCTCTTTTCCATACACGACCGCCCGGGCTCACTCGTGAACGCTTTGCAAGCCTTTGATAAGCTCAATGTCAATATGAGCAAAATCGAATCCCGCCCATCCAAGCAGCGTGACTGGGAATATGTTTTCTATGTTGATCTGGCCGGTCACTGCACAGACAAACCTGTGGCTGATGCACTCATCGAGCTGGAGAAACATTGCCCGCTGGTAAAAATTCTCGGAAGTTACCCCGACACTCAGGAATAATTCACACCCATCAATTAGCATGGCCAAAAACGACGCTCTTTGGAGAAGCTCAAGCAAGCTGGTTGCCGAGACGAAATCCGGAGT
Organism: uncultured Verrucomicrobiales bacterium; assembly: GCA_964463855.1. Taxonomy (GTDB): domain Bacteria; phylum Verrucomicrobiota; class Verrucomicrobiia; order Verrucomicrobiales; family Akkermansiaceae; genus Oceaniferula. Next base: position 24,292 of record CAYXEC010000019.1, read on the forward strand.
CCTCTCCACTGTGGACGCCAGTGGTCACCCACATGCCACATGGATGAATATCGTTGCCGACAGCTCCATGGAGACCGTCATCTCCGTAACAGCTCCCACCACCCAGAAAGTGAGCAACCTCAGGGACAACCCCTATGGTGAATGGATGATATCCTCTCCATCACTTGAATCCATGGTCTACCTGTCAGGCACCACCAGGATCATCGAGGGTGATGAGGCTAAGAAATACTGGGATGAGATACCGAGTAAATCCAAAGCCTATTACCGCAACTATTGCGACGAAGACAATTACGAGAAATTCTCCATCATCCTCACCGAGGTGGAGAAAATTGTCTACTGCCGCCCACCAGGATACCATCAGACTGTGGTCTATGAAGTGAGTGGTGAGTAGATCGTGGTAAGGTCACATATGCCGCCCCGCATATGCTGGTGCACGCATTGTTGCGAGCAGCGGCTGATACCATTTTCCCCTATGGTCGGCTCTTGTGGCGCGAGTAGTGATCCCCGTATTCAGTGGTGAATATGATGACCTCTCCACTGCTCTTTTTCACTGCAGTCAGTTCAGTGTTTTGAGTCATCCAGCGCGACTCATCCACACGTTGCCACGTGTGCTCACCGCCATTGACCTTGAGCATGTAGGCAAACTCAGAATCGGTGAAAGCGCTATTTTTGCCATACCCGATCTGATGCACATTGCCATTCCAGAGGGTGATATTGATCTTGAAGATGCTTTTGCCAAACAGGGCGTATTCAGACCCGTGATTGCCATCATACTTTATAAACACATCCCCATACCTATCAAGACATCTGGTGTAATCCTCCCCGATTCTTGCCTGTACTGTGAGGGGAACAATGGAACTGAGAAATACGAGGAAGGGCTTCATATGCCAGTGATTCTTAAAATTTGAGTCCTTGGAGCAAGCAGTTAATTCCTTATTTCACAATCTGCAAGGTCATCATTAGATACTTCACGTGTATGTGACCGGGAAAATACGCATCCGCATCAAAAAAGCCCCGTAGGCAATGAACCTACAGGGCTTAAGATTGGTTACGGGGGTAGGATTTGAACCTACGACCTTCAGGTTATGAGCCTGACGAGCTACCTGGCTGCTCCACCCCGCGATTTTAATAAAAATGTCACACCGATTGGTGTGCGGGGAAGCTAGGGGCAGTATGAGGTCAATGCAAGGAGAATGTTGCCTATTTTTAAGTGGTTTTGGGCTATCGCAATGCTGACACTGGATGTTTTTTCATGTGGCGTTTTCCAGCGCATGAGTGCATCATCAGGCATGCCTGTAGTTCTGGCTGCCGCTGAGACCGTTCCTGCTTTTTTTGTCCTGTTATCACTGATCCTTGGTTCGGTGGTATTCATGTCCCTGGTGTTTTCGAGACTTCGTCAATCACTCCTTGTCGGGTATTTCCTCTGTGGCCTGGTTCTCTCCAACAGCGGCATACTCGGCTGGGCCGGAGCAGATTCCGGGGAACTCATTCATGCCCTCTCGGAAATTGGCGTCATTCTTCTGCTGTTTACCCTGGGCATTGAGTTTTCAGCCAGTGAACTCAAAAACCTGAAGCGCCCTGCCCTTCTCGGCGGTTCTATCCAGGTTGTCCTTAGTGCTCTCATTGCCACGCTCGCGGCCTATTACTGGGGTTTGAACCTCAACCATGCCATCGTGGCCGGATTTGCCTTCGCGCTCTCATCCACGGCTGTATCGATGAAGTCCTTTCAGGACATGGGGGCTCCTGACAGCCCTCCGGGCCGCGTTGCCCTGGGTATTGCTCTCTTCCAGGACCTTGCTGTCATTTTTTTCATCGTCTTACTTCCTGTGTTACTGGGTGAGGGTGAGAGCAGTACTAGCGCCCTTGTATTTGCCCTTGGCAAGGCATCCCTGTTCTGCGCAGCCATGATCACGCTCAGCCACTATGGGGTGCCCCAGCTGCTCGCGGCAGTCGCCAATACGCGCAGTCGTGAATTATTTACAGTTGCTGTGGTCGGTCTCTGTGTTGTTGTTGCTGTTATTGCAGGCCTGCTTGGCTTGAGTCCGGCACTTGGCGCATTTGTCGCAGGTGTTGTGGTGAGCAACTCGATCTACAGCCACCGCGTTCTTGCCGACGTGCTCCCCTTCAAGGATCTTCTTCTTACCCTCTTTTTTGTCTCCATAGGTCTGCTCATCGACCTAGAAACCCTGGCTGAATTTTGGTCTCTGATCCTCATTGGCACGTTCGCAACCCTCGTGGCCAAAGGTCTCGTCGCAGCCATTGCAGCCAAGGCATCTGGACTCAGAAACGGAGACTGGCTACTAACCGCAGCGGCACTCTCTAGCACCGGGAATTCTCCATCGTTCTCCTCAACCGCGCCGCCGAGCTTAACGCCCTCGATCCCGTCATCGAGCAAATCCTCCTTGCCTGTACTGCCATCACTATGGGCCTTGTCCCGTCACTCATGAAGTATTCACAGCCGGTGATCAAAAAAATGCAGAAAATGGGCCTGCAAAGCAAATCCATGAGATCACGCCACAATCTGGGCATGCCGGGAAAAATCGACCATCTCAAGGATCATGTAATTATCTGCGGCTACGGCCCTGTTGGTCAAAAACTTCACGAATCACTGCGCCGCAACAATATTCGCTCTATTGTTGTGGAGAATAACGACCAAACCGTGAGGCAGCTAATCAAATCCGGCACTAAATGCCTGTTTGCCGATGCCAGACACAAAATCACCTGGGAGCTTGCATACATTCAAAGGGCGCGCGCCATTGCCTTTACTTTCCCTTTGAAGGAGGTCGTGCTCTCCGCACTACCAATCGTCAGGGAGCTTTGCCCCAGTATTGTTGTCATAGCCCGGGCAAAGTTCAGCAGTGACGCAGATGACCTTCTACGGGCAGGGGTTAACCACATTTTGCTCGACGAAGAAGAATGCGGCAAAGCGGTGATCAAGACCGTCATGCGCTGCTACAACGCAGACGAGGAAGCCTAGAGAAAAGTCTCGATAATGCTATTTTGATGAACCACTGGTGTCAGTTTTCTTCGGAGCAGGAGTTTCCTTGGACTGCCCTTTTTTATAGGAGTCACTCCGGTAGTCTGTCTGATAGAAACCCGAGCCCTTGAAGATCACGCCTGAACCGGTTCCCAGAAGGCGCCTGACCTTTCCAGAGCATTTCTCCAGAGGGCAATCCTCTAGTTTGGGGTCACTCATTCTCTGAAAAACCTCAAAGAGGTGACCGCATTCTTTGCATTGGTAATCGTAATTTGGCATGGCTTGGATGTGAATTAGTTATATTTCCTCTGCACGCCGCAGATGACGGGCGCTCATTATGCATGGAACGCCCATTGCGCAAGTAAGAAACGCATCACCGGATCCATAACCAAGTCTGCAAGTCCGCATTATGCGGCTCAAAATGATCTTTTCTCCATGTTACCGATCCCACCTTGACCTGCGGGTGTTCTTGCGTTATGGGTCGGTAGACGCATCTCCTTCAAATAGTCAGATAATTCAAACATATGAAATATCTCGTTTTTATACGCCTTTCCCTCTTAAGCCTGGTCGCAGTCTCCCTCTGCCAGTGCCTACCATACCAGTCAGCCATGAGCCCGCTAGTTGGGGGGACCCATTATCTTGCCGGGTATAGACCTCAAGACGGCCTGCCTGTCTCGGACGGAATACCCAAATACCAGCCCAAGGGTTATTGGGATGGTGATGGGGTTCCTGGCACAGCCAAGATTCGCATCGTAAGGGCTGAGCAAAAGGCCTACTTCTACAAAAACGATGTTTTAGTGGGCATGTCCCCCATTTCATCAGGAGATGACAAGCATATAACACCTGCAGGCTCGTTCCGGGTCACTGAGAAAAACATTGATCATGAATCCTCAGTCTACGGCATCATCAAAAACAAATTCACAGGTGAAATAGTCAACAACAACGCTGATTTCCGCATTCACAAGCCCGGACCCAATGAGGAGGCAGTTCACGCACCCATGCCCAATTTCATGCGTTTTAACCACGGTATCGGCATGCATACCGGCTTCCTGCCTGGCTATGCAGCTTCCCATGGATGCGTGCGGATGCCTGAGGAAATGGCGAGCAAGTTCTATGAACACGCTCAATTGGGAACGCCCGTGATCGTTGAATAATAAATCACTCAACGCAGCTCTTTAAGCAAAACAACACCATGGCCAGCTCCCTCGTTCTCACCATTTGCGCCCACGATCGCCCCGGTGTGATGAAGCTCATTTCCGAGGTCATTGCGGAACATGATGGCAACTGGCTGGAGAGTCGTATGGCCAGGCTTGGTGGTCAGTTTGCCGGCATCGTGCGGATAGAATGCAGCGCAGACAAACTCGACGAGCTCTCGGAAAGCCTCCGTTCCTTGTCCCGGGAAGGCATTGCAGTGCAAATTCACGCCCAGGGCGATTTGTCCAATTACCCTTATACACGCTGTTTGAAACTAGAGGTTTTTGGCAATGATCGCCCTGGAATTGTCAGCCAATTGACGCAGGCTGTTTCGAGTGTAGGAGCCAATATCGAGGAACTCAACACGACTATCGAAAGTGCTCCGATGGCCGGGCATCCCATTTTCCGTGCTATCGGCACGGTTTGTGTCCCTGACAGCACAGATGAACAGGAACTCATAGACGCGGTGGAAGACCTCAGCGACGACCTCAACGTCGAAATTGGAGCAACGGCTTGACCTTGTTATACGAGCGGCATGCGAGCTTCCCTCACCCAGTGCCCCCCGCCCCATTGTTCGCCCGGGGCAAATAAAAACTCCGGCTGCTGATAAGCAACCGGAGTTTGAATTCTTATATGGCAGTGAGTTACATCATGCCACCCATACCACCCATGCCGTGATCGTGACCAGCGGCTGGCTCCTCCCTCTCAGGAATGTCGGTAATCAGACATTCCGTGGTCAAGAGCAGACCTGAGATGGAAGCTGCGTTCTGCAAGGCACTGCGGGTAACCTTGGTGGGATCAACCACACCGTCTTTGATGAGGTCTGTGTATTTTCCAGTGGCAACGTTGTAACCTTCGTTGCCCTTTGCCTTCTTGACGTGCTCAACAATCAGCGCGCCCTCGAGGCCTGCGTTGGCAGCGAGCTGGCGCAAAGGAGCTTCCACAGCACGGGCAACAATACCTGCACCGGTTTCCTCGTCACCAGTGAGGCCAAGATTCTTGATGTTGGCCTGGGCGCGGATCAGGGCTGTTCCACCTCCGGGAACGATACCTTCTTCCACAGCTGCGCGGGTCGCGTGAAGAGCATCTTCAACACGTGCTTTCTTTTCCTTCATCTCGGTCTCAGTGGCAGCACCGACATTAATGACGGCAACACCTCCGGCGAGCTT
>CAYXEC010000020.1:0-28019 GCA_964463855.1 uncultured Verrucomicrobiales bacterium
TTTACACAGCAAACGCAGCCAATAAGGTTTTGTGACGTGCATGGTGTGATGGACTCTAACATTGCCGGCTACCACAACATGGATTCCAGTGACAAACAACTCAGTCAACCACATGCCATTCCTGTCCAGCCAAAGCAGCCGCTTCTACTAGGTAGTGATCCCTACGGGACCGAGCAGCCTGACTTTGCTCCAAGGCAGGCAATAGCATCCTCCAACGCAGGCATGCTCATCAATTTTGACCAGCTTGACGATGAAGACAGAAGGGCTGGCATCATTCTGGATCGCCCCGGGCGCATACAGATTTTGGAGGATTAGGGTTGTTTTGTGATCTTGCGTATTTTCCATTTAGCACAACTGCTGGCTTGAGTTTTTGGGTGCGCTGGAACATGTTTTTTTCATGCCCGCGGCAGGTGAAGCAAAACAACATTGGGACGGTCTCATATGCCCCGTTTGCCGATATGTTTTTCGAGTGCCGGTCGATCATAAGGGAGCAGGGGTGGTATGCCCGGCATGTGCCCACCTTCTTCAAATCCCAAGCCCTGAGCAACGTAGAATGGCGATAAATGCGAGGTCGCAGACCCGCGACAAATCGTTCTATCCAAAGCGTGACAAAAAGCAGTATCGTACCGGAGTCAACCCTGCAGCCAAACACAATGAGTCCGGCGATAGCATTGCACCCGTTGCTGCTGTCATTCCAGCGGATCCATTTACTACATCATTCTACAATAGTGACGACATAGAGGATCTCTACGATGAGCATGTCGCTGAGCTGCCTGTTTGGGAGCAAGACAATGAGGTCATCGCTACGCAGCCCATAGGCGTGCTTACCTGGATACTGGGCGGATCCATACTGGGGCTGTCGATTGTGGCGCTCAGTGTCTGGTTTATGGCTCTGTCTGCAGACCAGGCCAAAGACCTTGATTCAGAGGGTGAGCCAGCTCTGTCTCATAATGAACAGCATCCAGAAGATCCTGTGGATCAGGCGCCTCAGCTTGACGAGTTCGATAGCCTTGATGCGTCAAAAAAGGTAGTCACCCAGTTCCTGGAGGCCAAAACAGCTGCTGATTTGGAGCAGCTTGTCAGAACACCGGAAGTCACGATTTCGCGCTTGCGTGCATGGTATGCAAGGTATCCATGGGTCAGGCCAGGTGCCAGGGTGGCTGGTCTGAGCAATAGCATCAAGGTTGTTGGGGACAGGATCTCGATGAATGCCCAGCTTGATGATTTTTCGGTGAAAAAAATACACGTGGTGCGGGGCAGAGACGGCTATAAGGTTGACTGGGAAAGCTGGGTGGCATGGTCCTCCATGGCGTGGGAAGATCTTTTTGATATAAAGCCTGCCGAACCCGTCGAGGTAAGGGTCAAATGCAAGCGCGTTAATTACTACAACAGGCTCTTTGATGACGATGCAAGGTGGTTTGCGGTAAGATTGTCCCATCCCGACTTTGAGAGTTCAATCTATGGGTATATCGATACCAAGCTGCCTCAATTACAGCGTCTTGTCACAGATTTGACTCCGGGGAGCGAGATTCATGCGACACTGAAAATAAGCTACCCCAAAGACAGTGAGTTTAGTAATCAGGTATTTATTGTCGAATATGTGCAGTTGGGATGGGTGCGGCCAACTTTGCACATCAATGGCCTGGATAATGCTGATTCAAATTAATGGGTCGGCCGGATGAGGATCTATAAAGTGGTTATGAGCAAAAGGGATATACCTTCCACCTATGATAAGGCACTTCGCATCAATCTTGATGAAGAGAAGTATGGAACCTTTGCTGAGATCGGAGCAGGTCAAGAGGTAGCCAATTGGTTTTTCCGGGCATCGGCCACGGCGGGGACGATGGCAAAAACCATCTCCGCATATGACATGACCATGAGCGATGCCATCTATGGCAAGTCCGAGAGATATGTCTCACGCGAACGGCTCAATGCCATGCTTGAGTATGAGTATGACTTGCTTGTTGAGCGCCTGAGTAAAAAGCGGGGGGCGAACTCCACCTTTTTTAGCTTTTCAAACACAGTGCGTGCCCGTGGCTACAAGGACACCGGTGAATGTCACGGCTGGCTGGGAATGATGTTGCAGCTCAAGCCCGGGGAGGCACCCTGCCAAATTGTCATGCACGTGCGTTTGCTTGATGAGGAGAATTTTGACCAGATGGAGGCACTTGGGATCATTGGTGTAAATCTCATCTATGCTGCCTTCTATCATCGTGATTGTCTGGCTCTTTTTGTTGAGTCGCTCATGGACGGGTTAACCAATGATCGTGTCGAGGTGGACATGCTTAAATTCAGTGGTGATGGTTTCAGAATGATTGATAACCGGCTATGTCATCTGCAGCTTGTTAATAGTGGACTCACGGATGCTGCCATGTTTTTGCCCGACGGTGAAGTAGTGCAACCTGCTGAGGCACTCTACAAAAAGCCCATCATCCTGCTGCGCGGCAGTTTTGATCCAGTGACTAACTTGCACCTTGATATGCTGTTCCAGACTCAGGATGCCTTCAACAAAGTCCTGGCTGATGATCAGCGGGGGCAGGCCGTTGAACTCTGTGAGATTTCCATGAATAATCTGTTGCGCAAGGATTCTGATGATTATGCCCAGGGAGATGTCGACCACCTTGCATTTCTTGATCGTGCTGATGCTCTGCAAGCACTCGGAAAGACAGTGCTCGTTTCGCGTTGTCCGGAATTTCACCGGATTGCCAGCTATTTGAGCCGTTACACGACGAGCCCCATTGGTATTGTCCTTAGCATCGGGCTGCTCAACGAATTGTTTAAAGCCAAATGGTCTGAGGGCTTGGCGGGCGGTATACTTGAGTCCTTCGGCAGGCTCTTCAAGCACGGGCTCTCGCTCTATGTATACCCATGGGGGAATCGAAAATCAGGTGAGCTGGTGAGCGCGGAGAACTTCAGGGTCCCCGAGGATCTTCGATACCTGTATCGTCATTTTCGAGAGAACGGTATGATTCACGCCATTCCCTGTGGAGACAGGGAGCTGCTCAGATACACGGGCAGGGATATTCAGAGAATGATTGCAGCGGGTGATGAAACATGGAAGAATCTTGTCCCTAAGCAGGCCCACAAAGCGGCCATACACCAGCACTGAGCCTAGTGGTGAGGGCGGATAAATGATACGTTTATGTCTTGGGGAGATGTCAGAGGTCTTTTGCAGTATGTGCCACAGTTTCGGGGCAAAGTATTTGTCATTGTTATTGATGCTCCAGTACCAGCGCTGGCAGAAACCATGCTGGATCTGGTCAGTTTGCAGAACATTGGTGTTGCGCTGGTCATTACCAGTACAGTCCACAGCGAAGACGATCTGCTGGACCGGGCTGCCGAGGTTGAGCTGAAATATGCCCAGAAGGTTGCATCCAGCCAGTCAGACCCCGGTGAGATCATCGCCTGCCTTGGTCGCGGGCAAGCAGTCATTTTTAATTTAGCGGGTGCAAATCCTCTTGCTGCGGGCTTTGCCGAACTAGCACAAAAAGTATCTGCAGTGAAACTCGTTGTCCTCCAAGCGGCAGGGGAGAAGTTGCCCCAGGGGGCTATCAGGGCCACGGATATCAAATCCGGCATGCCCGGGCCACTGAAAGCGGCTGCTGAGGTTTGTGATGCTGGGATTGCGCGGGTGCATCTTCTCGATGGTGCTTGTCCCGGGGTTTTGCTCAGCGAGCTTTTTTCCAACGAGGGTGTTGGTACAATGGTGTATGCAAACAGCTACCGGGTCATTCGGCCGTTGCGTGAGGAGGATATCGTGGAGCTCCTGGGTATGATTGGGCGCTCGGTGCGAAATGAATGCCTCGTGCCCAGGGACTATGCTGATGTCTTGAAGGATTTGTCGCATTACTTTGTGATGGAGATTGATGGCAACGTGGTCGGCTCCGTGGCTCTTCTGCATTACCCTGATAGTGATAGCGCGGAAGTGGCGTGTTTGTATGTCAAACAAAGCCATGAGGGATTGGGCTACGGAATTGAGCTTGTGAGGCACGCCGAGCAACAGGCCATGGATCTGGGTGTCTCTTCCGTCTTTGCCCTCACCAATCGTGCTGCAGGCTTTTTCCAGGATAAATTGGGTTATATGGAGGTCGCAGCGGATCAAATTCCGTCGATCCGGCGGGAACAGCTCGTTGTCAGCGGTCGTGATTCCAGGGCCTTCAGAAAGGTGTTCGCATAGTGAGATCTGCCTGATTCTTGCCAGTGAATTGGATGCGATGCCCAATATAGAAAAAACGCCGGCTTTTCACAGCCGGCGTTTGTTTAAAGGATCGTGTAAGACCGAGCTTACTTGTTCTTTGCCTCCTCGCGCTTCTTGACCTCCGCGATGACCTCGTCAGCCACATTTTTGGGGCAGGGTGCGTAGTGGGAGAACTCCATGGAGAACTGGCCTCGTCCGGATGTCATGGTGCGAAGGTCGCCGATATAGCCGAACATGTCACTCAGGGGAGCATCAGCCTTTACCCGAATACCTGTGGGCGTAGGCTCTTGCTCCTTGATCATGCCACGACGGCGGTTCAAATCACCAATGACGTCACCGACATTGTCCTCAGGAGTAAACACATCGAGCTTCATAATCGGCTCGAGCAACTGTGGGCCTGCCTTGGGTATGGACTGGCGGTAAGCTGCCTTAGCAGCGATTTCAAATGCTACTGCGGATGAGTCCACGGCGTGGAATCCACCGTCGACGAGTGTGACCTTGAAATTCAAGCAGGGGAACCCAGCCAGAACCCCGGTGTCTTTGGAGAACTTGAAACCTTTTTCGACGGCTGGCCAGTATTCCTTGGGTACGTTGCCACCCACCACGCTTGATTCAAATTCAAACTCGACACCGCCCTCTGGATCAAGAGGCTCAATGATGTAGTCAATTTTACCATACTGACCAGAACCACCAGACTGTTTCTTGTGGGTGTAGCTGTCCTCAACGCGCTTGGTAATGGTTTCGCGATAGGCCACTTGGGGCTTGCCGACTTCCACTTCCACTTTGTGGGTGCGCTTCAGAATGTCCACCTTGATGTCGAGGTGAAGCTCGCCCATGCCCTTGAGTATGGTTTCTCCGGAATCCTGGTCGGTTTCGACTTGGAAAGAGGGGTCTTCCTTGACCATTTTGCCGATAGCGATACCGAGTTTTTCGGCATTTGCCTTGTCCTTGGGGGCAACCGCCATGGAAATCACCGGATCGGGGAATACCATGGGCTCCAGAGTCGCAGGTTTGTCGGGGTCGCAGAGAGTATGTCCTGTTTGCACGTTTTTGAGACCGACCAGAGCGACGATGTCGCCAGCCTGAGCGCCCTCCAGTTCGATGCGCTCATTAGCGTGCATTTCGACGATGCGGCCGATTCGCTCGGTTTTACCGGTAAAGGTATTGAGCACAGTCATGCCCTTCTCCAGTTTACCTGAATAAACACGGGTAAAGGTAAGAGCACCGTATTGGTCGTCCATGATCTTGAATGCCAGCGCGCGCAGTGGGCGAGCCGGATCAACGATGGCAAATTGGCCGGTTTCATTGCCCTCGGCGTCGACCTCTGGCTGGGGATCGACCTCGGTGGGTGATGGCAGGAAATCAATGACCGCATCAAGCACGAGCTGAATGCCCTTGTTTTTGAATGCTGTGCCACAATAGGTGGGGAAGAAATCAAGGGCAATGGTTCCCTTGCGAATGCACTTCTTGATGTCATCGATACTTGGCTCGTTGCCCTCAAGATACTCCATCATCAGGTCATCGTCTTGCTCCACGGCAGTCTCGATGAGTTCCGCCCGGTATTGTTCGACTTTATCCACCATGTCTGCGGGAACGTCCTCGATGGTATAGTTCTCAGGCTCTCCGGACTGGTCCCAGATCCAGGCTTTGCGGGTCAGAAGGTCAACTACGCCAACCATGTTTTCCTCAATGCCAATGGGCAGCACCATGACGAGAGGTTTCGCGCCCAGGACATTCTTGACCTGCTCCACTACGCGATAAAAGTCAGCGCCAATGCGGTCGAGTTTGTTGACGAAGATGATACGTGCCACTTCTGAATCATTTGCATAACGCCAGTTGGTCTCAGACTGAGGCTCAACACCGCCGGATCCACAGAATACACCCACGCCACCATCAAGCACTTTCAGCGAGCGGTAAACCTCAACGGTGAAATCAACGTGACCGGGAGTGTCAATGATGTTGAAGCGATGGGGCTTGTGTTGTTTGTCACTGCCCTCCCAGAAGCAGCTGGTGGCAGCAGATTGAATGGTAATGCCGCGCTCAGCCTCCTGCTCCATGAAGTCGGTAGTCGCCTCACCGTCGTGTACTTCACCGGTTTTGTGCACCTTGCCGGTGAGCTTGAGGATACGTTCCGTGGTGGTGGTCTTACCAGCGTCCACGTGGGCGAAGATACCGATGTTTCTATATAGGGAAAGTTCTGACATTGCTATTGGTTCTATGTTGGTTCAAGCAGGCCCCATTCTTTGGTTGAAGGCGCCCCATGAGATTCTGGGCGGTGAATGTTCACTGCAGCGGGCGTGTAACTAGCGCATTCTAAACATTTGGCAACCTTAGATTGTGAAATCTGTCATTTTTATGCTATTTTTTATTCGACAAAGTCAGGTGCCGCATTTAACTCCGCCCCGCGAAGCGAATTGCTTCAGCGAACTGGAATGGCAGGGTAGCTCAGTGGTAGAGCAGAGGACTCATAAGCCTTTTGTCGGGAGTTCAATTCTCCCCCCTGCTACCATTCCCCTTATTTTTGATTCAGGGGCATCCATGTGGCCTTGGTTTCCCCAGGTCTGCTTAAATATTCATGGGCCCTTCGACTGTGCCAGCGCTCTTGCCCGGCAGGCCCCACATTCCCATTTTAGTGGGCTTTTGGGCCGGGCGGAAAAATAATCAAAAAAAAATCGAGAAACGGCTTGCCAGACGAGGGCGCATTTGTATATTCGCCGCCCCTCCGTTTAGGCCTGTTGATTCCAGTCAACGGCCGCAACGAGCAAGAGAAAGCTGCGGGAAGGCAGTTAAACTATCGGGTAGCTCCGGATAAGAGGCGGTTTTCGAGGTCACTTAATATACCTCGTGCCTCTTGGGCGCACCTCGGTGGTTTGATCGTTTCCACTGGCTGTAATACAGACATCAGCCGCTTTCACCCAGCCACTCATCATACCACCGGGAAGATTTCATTTCACTATTTCTGCTCACAGCAATCAAAAATCCATCAAACTAAAAACACGCAGTAATATGCCTACTATTAACCAGCTCGTCCGCAAAGGACGCAAAACTCCAGTGACCAAGTCCAAGTCACGTGCCCTCAGCAGCTGTCCACAACGTCGTGGTGTTTGTCTGCAGGTTATGACTCGTACGCCCAAGAAGCCTAACTCAGCTCTCCGTAAGGTTGCCAAGGTCCGCCTAACCAACGGTCAGGAAGTCATCGCTTATATCGGGGGAGAGGGGCACAACCTTCAGGAGCACTCCATCGTGCTTGTTCGTGGTGGCCGGGTAAAGGACTTGCCAGGTGTACGTTATCACATCGTCCGCGGAGCACTTGACACCCTGGGTGTAGACAAGCGTGCACAAGCTCGTTCCAAGTATGGAACCAAACGTCCCAAGAAGTAATTTTCTCAATCATTAAACTCATAATACCATGGCTCGCCGTAAAAAAGTTTACAATCGTCCCGAAACACGTGACCCGCGCTACGATAGTCCCGTAGTTGGAAAGCTGATCAGCAAAGTCATGCGTGACGGCAAGCGCTCTCTCTCCGAGCGTATTGTCTATGCTGCAATCGACAAGGCTAACGACGGAACTGACACTGTCGACCCTCTTGAGGTCGTCACTCGTGCGCTTGAAAATGCCAAGCCCCGTGTTGAGGTGAAAAGTCGCCGTGTGGGTGGTGCTACTTACCAAGTGCCCCTCGAGGTGGATGAAGGCCGCTCAGAGTCCCTGGCCATGCGCTGGCTGGTAAACTTTGCGCGCTCCAAAAAAGGCACACCCATGCATGTGGCTCTCGCTAACGAAATCAAGGATGCTGCCAACAACCAGGGCAACGCCGTTCGTAAACGCGATGACATGCACAAGATGGCACAAGCCAACCGCGCCTTCGCACACTTCCGCTGGTAAACCATCCAATCCAGCGGATTTTTTTGTGTTAAAGTCCCAATATTCTTAAACTTCCTGCAAGTCATGTCCAAGAATCCCAATCATCCAAACCGCCCATATCCCCTGGAGCGGACACGGAATATTGGGATTGCTGCGCACATTGATGCAGGTAAGACCACACTCACCGAGCGCATCCTCTTCTACACTGGCATGATCCACCGGATTGGTGAGGTGCATGACGGTGCCACAGTGACGGATCACATGGAGCAGGAAAGAGAGCGTGGAATCACCATCACGTCCGCAGCTGTGACTTGTGAGTGGATCCAGCATCCCAACGAGGGTGTTTTCAAGCTGTTTGAGAGGGAAAAACAGCGGATTAACATCATTGACACTCCTGGCCACGTTGACTTTACAGCTGAAGTCGAGCGTTCGTTGCGTGTTCTCGATGGTGCCATCGTTGTTTTCTGTGGTGTGGCCGGTGTTCAGCCCCAGACCGAGACGGTATGGCGCCAGGCAGATAAATACGGAGTTCCGCGCATTGTTTTTGTCAACAAGATGGACCGCACCGGAGCCAACTTTGAAAATGTCCTCAAAGACGTGAAGGAGAAGTTTGGCGTCAAGGCTGTCCGCATTCTCATACCCATTGGCGCTGAAGACAATCTCCAAGGCCAGATTGATGTCATCAATATGAAGGCAGTCATTTACAAGGATGACGACTCCATGGGATCCACTTTTGAGGTGCAGGATATTGAAGGTGATCTTCTTGCTGAAGCAGAGGCCGCTCGTGAGGAGCTCCAGTCCATTCTTTGTGATTGCGACGAGACTCTGGGAGAAAAATTCCTCCTCGAAGAGGAAATAACGACCGAGGATCTCAAACAGGCGCTTCGCCGTGCCACCATTTCCAATCAGGTTGTTCCAGTTGCCGGAGGCTCCGCATTTAAGAACAAGGGCGTTCAGTTCCTCGTGGATGCCGTGGTAGATTACTTGCCAAGCCCACTGGATATCCCGGCTGCTCAAGGCCAGTCCACGATTGATGAAAACCAGAAGGTTTTGGCTGAAACAGATGACAATGAAAAGTTCTGTTCCCTCGCCTTCAAGCTCTGGGCAGACAAATACGTCGGCAAACTCGTTTTTTTCCGTGTCTACTCAGGCATGGTTTCCAAGGGTGACATGGTATACAACCCTCGCACGTGCAAAAAAGAGCGCATCGGCCGACTCATCAAGATGCATGCTGACAAGCACGAGGACATTGATGCGTGCTATGCTGGGGACATTGCAGCCATTGTGGGTCTTAAAAACGTTCAAACCGGCGACACGCTTTGCCAGGAAAAGTTTGAGATTATGCTCGAGCCCCCGCTTTTCCCCGAGCCGGTCATTTCCATGGCAGTTGAGCCCAAAACTGTTGCTGACCAGGAAAAGATGGCTATTGCGCTGACACGCCTCTCAGAGGAGGACCCCACGTTTGTCGTTAAAACGGATGAAGACACAGGCCAGACCATCATTTCAGGCATGGGAGAGCTGCACCTGGAGGTCATTGTGGACCGCATGAAGCGCGAGTTCAAGGTCGAGTGCAACGTAGGCAAGCCTCAAATCGCTTATCGTGAGACAATTACCAGTCCAGCGAACGGAGAAGGCAAGCTCGTCAAACAGTCCGGTGGACGCGGGCAGTACGGTCACGTTATCCTCGACGTTGCACCTGAGGAAAAAGGCAAGGGGCTCACTATTGATAATCTCGTTATAGGTGGTGCCATCCCGAAGGAATTCATTAATGCTGTATTCACGGGTGTACGCACCGCCATGTCCAATGGAATCATTGCAGGTTATCCGGTAGTGGATGTTCACGTCAACATCACCGATGGAACCTACCACGAGGTTGATTCCAACGAGAATGCTTTCAAGATGGCGGCCATACTGGCGATGCGTGACGCGTTTAAAAATGCAAAGCCCGTGCTTCTGGAGCCTGTCATGGACGTTGAAGTGACTACTCCCGAGGAGCATCAAGGCGACATCATGGGTGACTTGAATCGTCGTCGTGGCCAGATTCAGGAGATTGTTAACAAGCCAACCCATGCTGTGCTCAGAGCCATTGTCCCACTGGCGGAAATGTTTGGATACTCCACTGCCATCAGAACCCTATCCAGCGGCCGCGCTGATTACACGATGAAGCCTCGTAGCTTTGAGCAAGTTCCGCAGACTATCGTCGATGCGCTTACCAATGAGTATGCCTACGCCAGCTAAATCAACCATCTCAACACTACTCAATATCTCTAACCATTCTAACTAAAATCCGATATGCAACAGCAGAAAATCAGAATCCGCCTGCGCGCCTATGATCACCGCGCCATTGACAAGTCCGCTATGGAAATTGTCGAAACAGCCAAGCGCACCGGCGCCAAAGTTGCTGGACCTATCCCTTTGCCTACACGCATTGAGAAGTTCAGTGTGAACCGTTCGGTCAACCAGGACAAGAAGTCGTCCGAGCAGTTTGAGATCCGTACCCACAAGCGCATGCTCGATATTGTCGACCCCACTGCACGCACGGTTGATGAGCTCAAGAAACTCAATCTTCCTGCCGGAGTCGACATTGCAATCAAGATCTGACCTGCGAAGCCGGTTTATCCCCAACTATCCATCTAACCACTATCCATCTTACCAATACCATGGCATTAGGACTACTAGGAAAAAAAGTCGGCATGACCCGCGTGTTTGACGCGGAGGCGGGCACATCGATACCTGTCACTGTCGTTGACGTTGCTGGCAATGAGTTTCTCCAGGTTAAAACTTCCGAAACAGACGGCTATTCCGCTGTTCAGGTCGGATATGATGACCAGAAGGAATTTCGTCTCAACCTTCCGAAGCGGGGTCATTTCAGCAAGTTTGGCGCATCGCCCAAGAAGCTGGTGAAAGAATTCCGCTTTGAGAATGACTCCGACATCCCCAACACCCAGGAGCCACATCCGGGCGCTGCACTTTTTGAAAATGGCCAGTGGGTCGATGTCATCGGTACTACCAAGGGCAAGGGTTTCCAGGGTGTTGTCAAACGTTACAACTTTTCTGGCCAGCCAGACTCCCATGGTCACATGATGCACCGTCGCCCGGGTGGTGTGGGTGCCGGAACGTGGCCAGGCCGCATCTGGAAAAACAAAAAAATGCCAGGTCGCCACGGTGTATACAATCGCACTGTTCAAAACCTCAAAGTTGTTCAGGTTCGTCCTGAGGACAACGTTATCCTCGTCTCTGGTGCTATTCCGGGGCACAAGGGTGCTTACGTTGTCATCCGCCCCGCAGTGAAAAAGGCAGCGGTTGCTGCCAGCTAAACTAACAACAATTGGTTTCGCATATAGATCCACTGATTCCCAGCTGATTTAACGATAACCATCAACTGATCATTATCATGTCAAAAACACTTTCCATAAAAGACGCACAAGCTGCCAACATCACGGTGGTCGAAGGCCACAAGGGTGACCAGGCCGTGCACGACCTTATCACTGCCTACCGTGCCAACCGGCGCAGCGGGACAGCTTCAACGAAGACCCGCGGTGAGGTGAAGGGTTCCAACAAAAAGCTCTGGAAACAGAAGGGCACAGGTCGCGCCCGTGCTGGCACCACTAAAAACCCAGTCTGGCGTGGTGGCGGTATTGTGTTTGGACCCCGTCCTCGCTCGTATGCGAAGACAATCAACAAGGGGACACGTAAACTTGCACTGCGTAAAGTGCTCGGTGATCTCATTGGTGCTGAATGCGTTATTTCTGTGCCGTCGTTTTCCATCGAGGACGGTAAGACCAAGTCATTTGTTGCCGCCATCAAGAAAATCACCGATGCGCGCAATGTGCTCGTCGTCGCCGAATCCTTTGATGAAAAAACGTACCTCGCCGCTCGCAACGTGCAGGACGTTTTGCTCATCACTGCCTCAGAAATGAACATTGAGCAGCTCCTTCTCGCTGACACCGTCATCATCGTTGAAGATGCCTACGAAACACTGGCTCGGCGCACTGCATAAACCATCTAACTCACAAACGTAATCATGAAAGATATTTACCAGGTCCTCGACACTGTTCTCATCAGTGAGAAAGCCACCCTCCTGCAGGAGGAAAACAATGAATATGTGTTCAAGGTGGATCGCAATGCGAACAAGCTCGAAGTCAAGCGTGCCATTGAACAACTCTTTGGAAAGAAAGTTGCCACTGTCCGCACACTGAATTGCCGTGGCAAGAGCAAGCGCAACCGGCGTGCCGATGCGGGTCGCACAGCGCATTGGAAAAAAGCCATTGTGCGCCTCAAGGACGGCGAAACACTCGACCTCGTCTAATCCAGAAGCGAATCCAGCCTATCTTAACCATTTCCGCTGAAAAACGATAACATCGAACCCAATAGCGAACCATGCCTCTTAAAAAATTCAATCCAGTAACTCCTTCCAACCGCTACAAAGAGTGGCCAACCTATGAGGAGATTACCAAAACATCGCCCGAGAAAAGCCTGACCCGTCCACTGAAGAAAACCGGCGGACGTAACAATCAGGGACGCATCACTTGCCGTCACAAAGGCGGTGGTCACAAGCGCAAGTATCGCCTTATTGACTTCAAACGTAACAAGGTGGATGTCCCCGCCACGGTCCAGAGCATCGAATACGATCCTAACCGCACTTGTCGTATTGCACTTATCAAGTATGAAGACGGGGTTTTGAGCTACATCCTTGCACCTGTCGGCCTGAGTGTCGGTGACACTGTCATTTCGAGTGCTGCAGCTCCACCCAAGCCAGGCAATGCCATGCAGCTCAAGAACGTTCCCCTTGGAACGGCAATCCATAATATCGAGATGAGCCCCGGCACCGGAGGTAAAGTTGCCCGTTCCGCAGGACAGCAGGCAATTCTCTCAAACCGTGAAGAGGGCGGACACGCCCTGGTTAAAATGCCTTCCGGCGAGATTCGTAAGTTCAACCAGAATTGTTACTGCACCATAGGACAGGTTGGTAACCGTGACCACATGAACGAGGTTTCCGGTAAAGCCGGCCGCAGTCGCTGGAAGGGAATTCGCCCTACTGTCCGTGGCATGTGTATGAACCCAGTGGATCACCCCAATGGAGGTGGTGAGGGTAAGTCCAAGTCCGGTGGTGGTCGTCAACACCTCAAGTCACCCTGGGGTCACACCAAGGGACAAAAGACTCGCAAGAAGTACAAGCCTTCGAACAAGTTCATCGTTTCACGCCGCAAGAAGTAGAAAATCCTTAACTGAAAATCCAATATGCCAAGATCACTCAAAAAAGGCGCTTTCGTCGACCAGAAGCTGCTCGCAAAAATTGACACAGCCGAAGCCAGCAATGACAAGAAGCCGATCAAAACCTGGAGCCGCAAATCCGTGATTACCCCGGACTTTGTTGGCCACACATTTCATGTTCACAACGGAAAGTCATTCACGACAGTCTATGTGAACGAGAACATGGTCGGACACAAGCTGGGTGAATTCTCTCCCACACGCATTTTCAAGGCCCACGGAGGTTTAGGTAAGCGCTAATTATGCCTTGCTAGAAGCAATGACCTTCATATTCCCAATATGCTCATGAATCCAACGCCTCACATCACGTCAGCTCTCACCGGAGTTCTCCTCCTTGGTGCTGTCAATGTGTGCGTGGGTCAAAATGATCGGGGATCAGACACAAGCACTGAAATTCGCCAGCTCGAGATTGAGCTTGAGCTGGCTCAACAACGCAACCACATCCTGGCCCGTGATCTTGCCGCTGCCAAAAAGCGGGAAACTGAACTCAGCGAGAGTCTCACCGATTTGAGACTGCGTTTCGCGGCATTGGGTGATAATTTGCTCAATGGAGGTCAGGATGCGATCCTGGATGCCGTGAAGAATGCGGAAGTCATTGACAGGCAATACCGTGCGGCTGAACAGGCTGCGATTCAACTCATGGCGGACATGCGTGAGTATCTTCGCACGGCAGTTGCAGCGGACCCGGATGCCCGTGTTCGTCTGGAATCTTCAATACGAGAGCTTGACGTAGCTCTCGGTTTGAGGCAGAACCCGCGCCCACAACTTCCTCAGGGGAGTTTGCAGCATGCAAAGATTGTCAGTATCGACGCGGAAAGCGGTGTGCTGGTGGTCAATGCGGGTGAGAATCAATCTGTTCAACAGGGAATGACTTTCACCATCATGCGTGGCAAACAGAAGATAGCAGAGGCCATTGTCACAGATGTCCGCAAGGATTTCAGCGGTTTGCTGCCCACTCAGCTCGGTGATTCCAAAGATTCTGTTCGCTCAGGAGACATCGCGTCAGTCAAAATTTCACAACCATAAACAACCACTTTTAAACCACTAAACCGATGGAAGTCAAATCCACTTATAAATACGCCCGCATCTCGCCTAAGAAGGCTCGTGATGTTGCCCGTGCTATTCAAGGTATGCCAGTTTCTGATGCTCTGGATGCACTCGCATATACGCCCCGTAAAGCTGCTCAGCTCATAGGCAAGACATTGAAAAGCGCTGTAGCTAACGCTGAGAACAATCATGAGCTGATAGCTGATGAGCTTACTGTAAAGCAAGCGACTGTTGGCGATGGGCCTACTTTCAAGCGCTTCAAGCCACGTGCCCGTGGTTCCGCAGGTGCTATACGCAAGCGCACAAGCCATCTCTACATCGTCCTCACCGATGAGGAGGAAATCCCAGAGCCACGTGAGCGTTCATCCAAACCCAAGAAGCGCCTGCAAGTTTCCAAGCCAAAGAAAAAAGCAGCCAAGAAGGAGCAAAAAGAAGCCGCGCCCGAGGAAGTCGAGGAAGTGAAAGCAGAAACTCAGGAAGTTGAAGCCGTTGAGGCCAACACCGAGGGCGCCGGGGAAGCCCAGGCGGCAACCGCACAAGCAGAGGAAGTTCAAGCAGAGGCGGCGGATCAAGAAGTTGAGGCTGAGGCCAAAGATGAATCCAAGAGCGAAGACAAGTAATCCAATTTAAAACATAAAACCATGGGCCAGAAAATCAATCCGATCTCATTTCGTCTCGCCGTCTCAAAGGACTGGCGATCCAAGTGGTATGCCACGGGCAAAGAATACACTAATAATCTCCACGAGGATCTCAAGATCAGGGAGTATATCAAGAAGCGCCTGCATATGTCAGGTATCTCCAAGGTGATTATTGAGCGTGCATGGAATAGCGTGCGGGTGACACTCTCAACTGCTCGTCCCGGGCTTGTGATTGGTCGCAAAGGCTCCGAGATCGAGAGAATGACCAATGAAATCTCTCAACTCTGTGGTGGTTGCCAGGTCAAGATCGACATCATTGAAATTCGCAAGCCAGAGCTCGATGCGCAGCTTGTTGCAGAGAATGTAGCAATCCAGCTTGAGCGACGTATCGCATTCCGCCGCGCTATGAAGCGTGCTGTCCAGACTGCCATGGAATTTGGCGCGGAAGGAATCCGTATCCGCTGTGCGGGCCGTCTCGGGGGAGCTGACATTGCCCGTGCCGAGTGGTATCGCGAAGGCAAGGTGCCTCTCCAGACACTGCGTGTTCCCATTGATTATGGTTTTGCGGAAGCTTCCACGGTCTACGGAATCATTGGCATCAAGTGCTGGATTAATAAAAAGGAAGACACGGAAGACAAAGGCAATGGAGCCGCCCGTCCACGTGGTGGTCAGCGCCGCGAACGCAACGATCGCAGCAACGCTTAACGCTAAATCAGAAAGCTTGAAACAGAATCAACCCATACAAATAGGAGGATAAGATCATGCCATTAATGCCCAAGAGAGTGAAGTTCCGCAAGACTCAGCGCGGAAACCGTGGTGGTAACGCCCAGCGCGGAAACAACGTCAGCTTTGGAGACTTCGGACTGCAGTGCCTCGGTCGCGGCTGGATGACCAACCGCCAGATTGAAGCCTGTCGTGTGGCCATCAACCGTAAGCTTAAGCGTAAAGGTAAAGTCTGGATCCGCGTGTTCCCCCACAAATCCATTACAGGCCGACCACCAGAGACCCGTATGGGTAAGGGTAAGGGTGCGGTGGAAGCGTGGGTGGCAGTAATTCGCCCAGGAAGCATGCTTTTTGAAGTTGCCGGTGTCTCCGAGACAGCCGCAAAAGAAGCCCTTCGCCTCGCATCCTACAAGCTTGGGGTTCCAACCCGCTTTGTGGTCCGCGGAAAGCAGGGCTAAGCCCAATCATTCAAGATAACCGACCAACCATTTAATTAGTTATGGCTCAGACCAAAATTACAGAAATCCGCGAGCTTACCACCGAAGAGCTCACCAGCCGCTTGCGTGACCTCAAGCAGGAGTCACTCAACCTGCGTTTGCAGCAATCCACTGGACAGCTCGAAAACACGGCACGCCGTAAACTTGTCCGCCGCGAGATTGCACGCGTGCAATCCATACTCTCAGAGCGCCGCCTCAAGGGTTAAGCCAACCATACAATCACAAAAAAATATCTATCATGAGCGAATCTGAAACCAAAACACAAGGTCTGCGCAAGACCCGCGTCGGGATCGTTGTCTCCACCTCCATGGACAAGACCATTGTTGTGGAATACACGAACCGCGTGCCTCACCCGCGCTTTAAAAAGATCATCAAGAGAACCAAGAAGTTCTATGCCCACGATGAGAATGGAGAAGCTGCGGTAGGTGACAAGGTTAGCATTATTGAAACCAAGCCAATTTCCAAAAAGAAATGCTGGAAGCTTCAAGAGGTTCTCAGCCACTAATATACTCTTTACTTGCCTCAGGTAAACCCAGGCAATTCCCAACTATTAATCACCAACCAATCAATTATCTGCCATGATCCAAATGGAATCCAAAGTTCAAATCGCCGATAACACCGGTGCTCGTGTTGCCAAAATGATCGGTGTCATTGGTAAGCGTACAAAGGTAGCCCGAGTGGGTGATGTTATTACAGCTCACGTTCGCGAGGCGATCCCTACCGCCAGTATCAAGAAAGGCGAGGTTGTGAAGGCTGTTGTTGTTCGCTCTGCGTATCCTGTGCGCCGGGCAGATGGCTCAGTGCTTCGTTTCGACAACAATGCCATCGTTATTATCGACAAGGATGGAAACCCCAAGGGCACACGTATCTTTGGGCCAGTGGCTCGTGAGCTCCGTGACAAGCGTTACATGAAAATCGTATCTCTGGCTCCCGAGGTTCTCTAATATAACCACTAACTTAATCTACAATGCGCATCAAAACACATGTTAAAAAAGGTGACGAAGTCGAAGTGATTGCTGGCAATCACAAAGGCAAGCGCGGCACGGTTCTCGAAGTCAATGCCGACAAGGGGCAGGTCGTCGTCGAAGGCGCTCGCATCATCAAAAAAGCCATCCGCAAGTCAGAACAACATCCTGACGGTGGTATTTCCGAACAAGATGGCCCCATCGCCATTTCAAACGTCAAAAAAATTTCCTAAGCTCATTTTCGAAACCTCAAGAGGCTGTCGAACAATAACCCCAGCGCTTAAGCAGACTAAATACAAGCTGACCCGCAAACCATGAAACCTACATTACAAACTTATTACAAAGATAAAGTGTTTCCAGCTCTCAAGGAAGAGCATGGATATACGAACCCGCACCAGGTTCCTACCCTGGAGAAAATTGTCGTGACCACTCACGTTGGCTCCGCTGCTGACCGCAAACAAGCCGTCGAGGATGCCATTGAGGACATCTGCAAGATCACCGGCCAGAAGCCGAGCATTGCCTACGCACGCAAGAGTGTGGCGAACTTCAAGGTTCGCGAGGGTGAGGCAGTAGGTGCTCGGGTTACATTGCGCGGCAATCGCATGTGGGAGTTCCTGGATCGCTTTATCAACATTACCGCTCCAAACATCCGTGACTTCCGCGGCATCACGCCAAAGAGTTTTGACGGCCGTGGTAACTATGCACTGGGAATCAATGATCAGTCCATTTTCCCCGAGATCGAGCTCGACAAAATCAAGCGCCAGCTCGGTTTTGATCTCATTTTTGTGACATCTGCGAATACAGACGACGAGGGGAGAGCACTCCTCAAGGCACTCGGTATGCCATTCCGCGAAACCAAGAAAGCCGAAGACGCAGCATAACAAAGATGCCGCAATCAACGATTAACCAATAGAATTTCAAGCATTATGGCAGTTTTAAGCGACCCTATTTCTGACTTTCTCACCCGTCTGAAAAACGCATCACGCGCAGGCAACGAGTCATTCAACGCCCCTCACTCCAAAATCAAGGAGTCGATAGCAAAAATCCTTCAGGATGAGGGATATATCTGGAACTACGAGGTAGACAGCACGGGCAAGTTCCCTGTGCTGAAGGTGAAAGTCAAATATACGGATAATGGCGATCCCATTCTCACAGATATCAAGCGCGTTTCCAAACCTGGAATACGCCGTTACGTCGGTGCGGGCGACATCCCGCGTGTCCTCAATGGCCTGGGCATCTCTATTGTTTCCACCTCCAAGGGTTTGAAAACAGGGGCAGCTGCTCGCAAGGAGAAGCTTGGCGGCGAAGTTCTCGCGTTTGTCTGGTAAATCTTTGCCTGTTCATACACATTAAAAGGAGTATAACACTATGTCACGTATAGGATTAAAAGATATCGTTCTTCCCGAAAAGGTGAGCGTGAAGGCTGACAGCAATGGTCATGTGACCGTTGAAGGGCCAAAAGGCAAACTCGAGTGGACGATGCCAGAGGGTATTTCACTGGAGGAAGCCGAAGGCACAATCACAGTCAAGCGTGCTTCCGAGCACCGCCGTCACAAGTCACTTCATGGAACATCCCGCAGCTTGATTAGCAATATGATCGAGGGGGTCAGTAATGGTTTCGTCAAGGAGTTGGCGATTCAGGGGGTGGGTTTCCGTGCTGCCGTCAAGGGCAAGGAACTTGACCTTAACCTGGGTAAGAGTCACCCCATTTTGCACCCGATCCCAGAGGGAATCAGTGTCACCGTTGACCAAAACACCAATATCAAGGTCGAAGGTATCGACAAGCAGGCAGTCGGACAATTCGCGGCTGAGGTTCGTCGCTATTATCCGCCTGAGCCTTTCAAGGGTAAGGGTGTTCGCTATGTAGGTGAACGAGTCCGCCGTAAGGCCGGTAAGAGCGTTCAGTAATCAAAAAACATAGATCACTAGATTAAACATTTATTTCAGAACAATGAGCACTCTCAATCGTAAGAAAGTTCGCCAGCGTATTCACCGTCGTATTCGCAAGAAAGTAGCGGGTGACGCCACTTGTCCACGCCTGGCTGTCAGTTATTCCAATCAGCACATCTATGCCCAGATCATTGATGATGTTGCTGGTGTGACACTTTGTGCCGCCTCAAGCCTCGACAAGGGCGTTGAGAAGGCCGCCTCCAATCAGGCAACCGCCCAGAAAGTGGGTGAGCTTGTCGCCAACAAGGCCAAGGAAGCAAAAATCACAAAGGTCGTATTCGATCGTGGTGGACACCTCTACCACGGAAAAATCAAAGCACTCGCAGATGCCGCTCGTGAAGCCGGCCTTCAATTCTAAACCACTTCAAAACCATGGCTGACAATCCAAACGAAAACAACACTCCAGCTGAGGCAGAAGAGGCCGCAGTATCTGATGCTACTGAGGCTCCAGCAGCCAAAGCAGCAGAAACACAGGCACCCAAGGCTGCAGAACAAGCGCCAGCTGAAGATAAACCCGCCGAACCTGCTGCTGAGCAGGGCCATGATCGCCGTGGTGGGCGTGGACGCGGAAACGGTCGTCCTCAGAGGCAAGCGCCGCCCAAACCAACTGCTGAAGATGGTAAAGAGCTCACCGAGAAGGTCGTGTTTATCAACCGTTGCGCCACAGCCACCAAGGGTGGTCGTCGATTCAGTTTCTCTGCCCTGATGGTATCAGGTGACAAGGAAGGCCGTGTTGGCGTCGGTTTTGGTAAGGCTCAGGAGGTTTCAGAATGTATCCGCAAGGGTAGTGATGACGCCAAGCGTTCCCTGGTCCGCATGAAAATTGTAGATGGAACAATCCCGCACGAAGTTCAGGCCGAACACGGTGGGGGAGTCGTCCTGCTCAAACCCGCCTGCCCGGGAACCGGTATTATTGCTGGTGGTGGCGTCCGTGCAGTCTGTGAAGCCGTTGGTATTACCGATGTGCTCGGCAAATCCCTAGGCTCCAATAATCATGCCAACGTCGTCAAGGCCACCATGAAGGCTCTTTCACAACTACGCACTCGAGAGGAAGTTCTGTCCAGACGAGGCAAAAAGGTAAAGGAATCCATCTAAGTGGCGATTGCCAATAACTTTCCAACCAAACATCAAAAGATATGAATTTACACAATCTCAAACCACGCCCCGGTGCCAAACACCGGGTCAAGCGCCTTGGCTGTGGCGAAAGCTCTGGTCTGGGCAAGACCTCAGGTCGTGGCCACAAGGGCCAAAAGTCCCGTTCAGGTGGAGGTGTTCGCCCGGGTTTTGAGGGTGGTCAGATGCCACTCCATCGTCGCTTGCCGAAGCGAGGATTCAATAACACCCGCTTCCAGGACAAGGTGGCCGTTGTCAATGTGGCTTCACTCAACGAGCGCTTTGAAGATGGAGACACCGTGAATATGGAAACACTTAAGGCCGCTCGCCTCGTCAAGGGAACCTATGATGGAGTCAAGGTATTGGGTAACGGCGATCTTGCCAAGAAGCTTACCGTATCGGGCTGCAAAGTCAGTGCGAGCGCCAGAGAAAAAATAGAGAAAGCCGGAGGAAGCATTGCTGACGCTCAACAGCCAGAGGAGTAAGTCCTTGCGTCTCATCCCATGAAATAATTCACTCATGGAGGGGAGGTGCTCTAGCACTTCCTCTTTGTGCATTTTGATCTTGTGACAAAGATGTGGAGCATTTCATGCACATTTTACAGTTCTACCATTAACAACCGATAACAGCACACTGATGATCTCAGCATTTGCGAGCACATGGAAGGTCCCGGAACTTCGGGAGCGTATTCTTTTCACCCTAGCCATTGTCGTTATCGTCCGCTTGGGCGTGCACGTGACTCTTCCCGGGGTTGATGCCAGCGTCATAGCCGAATATCTGGCCGATAAGCAGAAAAGCGGCGGTGACAGCGGACCTGGTGCAGCCGTTGGAGCCATGCTTGGATTTTTCTCAGGTGGAGGTCTCCAGAAGATGGGTGTGTTTGCACTCGGCATCATGCCCTACATCTCGGCTTCCATCATGATGCAATTGATGACAGCAGTTGTCCCCAAGCTCTCGAAGCTCGCACGGGAAGACGGCGGTCGTCAGAAGATCAACCAGTATACCCGTGTCATCACTATTATCATTGCGCTGGTGCAAGGTTACCTGCTGGCAATCAGTTTGAAGAATCCGGGCAATATTCCCGGGCTTCAGGGTATTTCCAAATTCGGCGAGGTCGTGCCCGATCATGGCTTTGTCTTCATCGCGATGACGGTATTGACAATCGTTACCGGAACCCTGTTGCTGATGTGGCTGGGTGATCAGATCACGGAGCGTGGCCTGGGTAACGGTATCTCTCTGATCATCACCGTGAATATCATCTCAGCTCTTCCGGGAGCATTGGTGATTACCTGGCAAACACTCGTCTCGGGTGCGGATGCTGGGGTTGGTGCTGCAGCTTTCCTCGTTTTCCTCGTGGCGTTTCTTATCTTCGTGATTGCTGCTGTTATTGCCATCACCCAGGCGCAGCGTCGTATTGCAGTGCAATACGCCAAACGCGTCATGGGACGCAAGCAGCTCGGCGGCCAGACTCAGTATCTGCCGCTCAAAGTTAATTATGCTGGTGTCATGCCCATTATTTTTGCCACCGCTATTTTGTCACTGCCTGCCTTTATCCTGTCTTCTGCTTTTCCCACAGCTCAGTGGTCACAAAGCATTCAGAATGCCTTGGCTGGAGGTGGACTTACCTACTATATCGTGGCCGGTTTGATGATCTTCTTCTTCTCATACTTCTGGGTGGCGACCATGTTCCAGCCCAGCGAGATCGCAGAAAACCTCAAGCGTAGTGGAGGTTACATACCAGGTGTGCGCCCGGGCAAACCAACGGCAGAGTTTCTGGATTTCACCATGACTCGTCTCACATTTGCGGGTGCCATCTTCCTGACCATCATCTTTATTCTTCCCTGGATCGTTTCCCAGATGCCCCGTGGTATTATAGGCAAAGAACTACCCTTCCTGGTCACTTCCTTCTTTGGGGGCACCAGCCTGCTGATTCTGGTGGGTGTGCTGCTCGACATGATGCGTCAGGTCGAAACCCATCTGCTGCAGCGCCATTATGATGGGTTCTTGCGTAAGGGTAAAATCAGGGGGCGTTACGATCGCTTGCAAAATACCGGCGAGCGTGCTTCCGGTGGTACGATTATTTATCTGTGGGTATTCATTGCGATACTCATTGTAGCTGCTGTTTCATACTGGATTTATCAAGGCGGCTAATCCTCTGTCTTTGTTTTGTTTCATTCAAAGCCCGGGGTAGCTACACGCACTCCGGGCTTTCTATTGCCATGACCACGATTTTTTCTACTCTTATTGCAAATAGCTTCAAGCACTCGTGACCCAATGAATTTACCTGACCAAGATCGATTGTTTGCAGAAATCCTTGCTGCCCGGGAAAGGGTTTACGCCTTGGGGGAGGCGACTCCACTTCAGCCACTTGAGATAGCTGGAATGAGCTGTGAGCTCTGGGTGAAACGAGAAGATTTGGGACCGATCAAGGCGTATAAATGGCGCGGGGCCTACAACGCGATAGCGGCACTGGATGCGGGGAATCGCAGCCAAGGTGTTGTGACTGCTTCAGCTGGTAATCATGCCCAGGGTGTGGCGCTGGCGGCCAAGGCAATGCAATGCAAGGCCGTGATCTACATGCCGCGTGCTACCCCCGAGGTCAAACGCAGTGAGGTGCAGCGTCTGGGTGCTGAAATGGTTGAAATCAGGCTTGTTGGCGATACTTATGATGAAGCAGCTCAGAGAGCGAGGAAGTTTTGCACCGAGCACGGTGGAGTCTACATCCATCCCTATGACGACGTGATGGTGATGGGTGGGCAGGGTACTTTGGCCGATGAGGTGGTCATGAGTGGGCACGGTCCATTTGACCGGGTCTATGTTGCCATCGGCGGAGGCGGATTGGCTGCAGCATTGAGCTGCTGGCTGAAGAAATATTGGCCCGGGGTTGAGATCTATGGTGTTGAGGGGGTTGAGCAGGCCTCCATGGCGGCTGCCATCCAGGCGGGGCATCCCGTGGAGCTCGATTATGTCGATGTATTTTGTGATGGTACGGCTGTGCGCAAGGTGGGAGAGCTGACTCATGCGTATTGTTCAGAACTCCTTGATGGCATGGTTACGGTCACTAATGATGATGTGTGTCACTCGATTCGTACCTTGTGGGAGAGTTTGCGTGTTGTTCCGGAGCCAAGTGGGGCCATGGCTTTGGCTGGATTTCAGAAGCATTACGAGCGGGGCGAGATCCAAGCCGGCGCAAAGGTGCTATGTATCGTCAGTGGGGCCAATATGGATTTTGCGCAGCTGGGAGCAATTGCGCACCGGGCCGGCATAGGTTCCAAGCACCGGAGGTTTCTCCGGGTGCCGATTCCTGAAGGAAGAGGCTCACTGGTTGAATTTCTCAGTCAGCTTCCTCCAGCAATCAGTATTATTGATTTGCAATATGGGAGGATTGATTCCGCCGTGCAGTATCCTGTTCTAGGCTTGATCGGTTCCGAGCAAGAATATGATGATCTTGACAAGGTTCTCGATGAGCGCGGGGTGTCAGCGAGTGATGTGTCGAGGGATGAGGATGTCGATTACCGCATTATTAACTACGCCGCTGAGCTTTTCAGCCATCCGCTCTTTGTGAATATTGAATTCCCCGAGCGCGCGGGTGCATTGCTTGAGTTTATGGCTGAGGTTAGAGATATCGCCAGTCTTTGCTACTTCAATTACGCCTACTCGGGCGAAAGAGTGGGTCGTGCGTTGGTGGGAATGGAGTTTGAGACGGCTGAAGCCCAAAAGCTCTGTTTGCAGAGAATTATGGACATGCCAGGAAATCAGAGAGGCGGTATCCGTGCTGCTCGTGAAGTGAGTGATGATACCTTTCTGCGCCTCACCGGCGAAAAGCGTCATGCTCACTGAGGATGGAATGCCTATTCCTTTAATTTAGGGCTTGCTTGCGGTGCTCCCAGACGTTAATCCCCCTGCACATCAATCACTTCCCATGGGCAAACAACATAGCAAAATCATCAAGCGTAGCCGCCGCAAGCAGTATCTGAAGCGCAAAAAGGAGCAGGTCAAAGCCGCCATTGTGCAGAAAAAATCGGAACCAGCCAAGACGGCTGCAAAAAAGGCAGTTAAGAAAGTTGCCAAGAAGGCCGCAACGAAGAAAGTGGCAAAAAAAGTAGCAAAGAAAACCGCTGTAAAAAAAGCGACCAAGAAAACTGCTAAGAAAGCTGCAAAAAAAGCGGCACCCAAGAAGGAAGATTAATAAAAACCAATCTGAGGTGTTGAACTTCTGATCGGTCTTATCTGTGCTTTTGTGAGCTGGCTGTTTGTTGCAGCCAGCTTTTTTTGTGCTTGGATCCAGCCAGGCAAATCCTCTGGAGTCTCAGATCAAATCCATGGCGTTACCCATGCCTATCTCTCCCGGGTGGACCAACCAACGACCTCATTCTTGACAAATTCAACCGAGGCTCCGTGGCGTGGAACGTAGTGAACCGTGGGTTGGTATCCAAGGCCGTAATATCGATAGCGGCAGCCAGCATGACCATATCCATAATAGGGGGCTAGTTCATGGCTGAATACCGGCACCATGATATTATAGTGCCACCGTTCAAAACTTTCACCATGCTGGACACCGGAAGTTTTGTGATCCGGGTTTCCCATCGCAAGATACACAGCGGGCTTGCTCATACCCCGGGAGATTTTGCCGGCACGCACCAGGTTTTGCTCGTTGCTGGAGAGTTTTTCAAAGATTTGCGGGTTTTTCTGAATACGCCTCTCCGGAGTGCTCGCGCAGCTGCTAAGTAACACAGTTATAGGCAGAAGAAGATAAATGAAAAGTCGCATTGCCTCGGATCCTAAATGAGAATCAGCCGTTTTCCAATAATCATTGTGGGTAAAAAACAAAAAAGGTGAAGAAACATGCTTGCCAAATCAATACAAGAGCGAGCAAAGTTACCCCGAGCCCAGTGAGGCTCCTTGTTATACAACCTTATTCCATGTCTGAAGAAATCATTCCAGCCGACGAACTAGAAGATGCCCTCAAGCGTTGCCCTGAGTGGGAAGTTGAGGGCGAAGCAATCACCCGTACTATCGAATTTGAGGAGTATATGGAGGGTATCGATTTTGTGAATGATCTTGCGGAGATCGTCAATGAGGCCCAGCACTACCCTGAAATTGATATTCGCGATCTTACAGTCACCATTCGACTCAAAACCGAGGATATTGGAGGTGTGACCGAAATTGACGTTGAGCTTGCGTCCCGCATCGACAATCTCGTCGACTAATATCTTGTGTGTGCTCTCGGCGGCTATTTCGTCGTCAGACGAGCATCTCACTGTCCTTTCAACCAGTGACCCCCTGGCGGGGCACTGGTTTTTTGTGGGCCATGCTGATGTAAAACAGGCTCCGCCCCATTAGCGAGGCAAGAGAATTTGGTCGTTTTCCATGCCCGTGATTTTCCGCAGGCCCGAGACAAATCGCCACATGATAACCATGAGGATAACGAGCATTGGAACGCCGATGACGGCAAAGCCCCAACCGGTGAGTTTGGCAACTCCATCGTTGAAATCCTCCTGAGAGGCGGTGTTGCCATTGAGGAAATAGATGGCCAAAAAATAGTTCATCACCATGCTCAGGAAAAAAGACCCGGCGAGCAGTATAGTGCCTGAGAAAATCAGCTTTCTGTATTCGGATTCAACGGATTTCTCGCTGACGCGCTTTTCTATGGATGGGATATCGAAAAACTCAGGGTTGTAGAGAAATACCCTGATAAGCGGGGTCTTTGTCCAATGTGATAAGAAGATGGTAATGCCCAAAACAAAAGGGATGGCAGCCTCCTTGAGAGCAAACCACTGGGGTGCCTGCGCATCGACGGCCCCATTGTCCTTGTAAGCCATGATGGCAATGCCGCCAGTGAGCAAAATACTGACCACGCCAAGGATGGAGAAAAAATTTGGCCTCCTGGTTTTAAAGAGATGGTGGACACCATATACCAAGGGCAGGGAAACGGCGATACACATGCCTGCCACGGGGCCGACATGCCAGATCTTGTCACCGTTCTTACCCAGAATACTGAGTGCAAGAATGGGAATGAGCACATTCCACATGATGTTGGACAAGGGGTGCTCTTGTTGTTTGTTACTCATTTTATTTGAGTCAGGGTAGTGGGGCGTTGCCAAGGTGTGGATTCGGCAACCCTCGTTCCTTTCTGAATGAGGGGAGGGGCAGTTTTAGAAGCCTAACCCTGGGTTAAACCTTGCCGTATATGGATTTGCCCGTGGAGAGCAGGTCGTCGCAGCACTCCTTAAGCCGGTCGCACAGGCTTTGCTCTGCTTTTTTGAGGTAGCCTCGTGGGTCATAGGTCTTCTTGTTGCCTACTTCACCGTCTATCTTAAGGACACCTTCAATGTTCTCGCAGATGTGAGTGACAATGGGGCGGGTGAAGGCATATTGTGTATCGGTATCGATATTCATTTTCACCACTCCATAATCAAGGGTTTCACGGATGTCGGAGAGTTCTGAACCCGAGCCCCCGTGGAAGACGAGGTCCATTTCTGCCTCCTTGCCGTATTTCTCCATGACGGCACTCTGGCCATCACGCAAAATGGTTGGCTTGAGTTTTACCGAGCCGGGCTTGTAGGCGCCGTGAACATTGCCGAATGTGGCGGCAAACATGAAGCGGCCTATGCCATTGAGCGTTTCATAGACCTGTACCATATCCTCTGTGGTGGTGTAGAGCTTTTCAGCAGGTAATCCAGAGGTGTCATGACCATCTTCCTCGCCACCGACACACCCAGCTTCTATCTCGAGAATAATCTTGAGCTCGGCACACTCCGCTAGCAATCCCTTCGATATTTTGAGGTTTTCATCCAGATCCACCACAGACCCGTCAAACATGTGAGAGTTGAACAAGGGGCCCTTGCCCTCAGCGATGCGCTTGCGCGATGCATCAAGAAGGGGTCTCAGGAAGCTGTCGACTTTTTCCGGGTGGCAGTGGTCGGTGTGTAATGCCACCAGCACATCGTATTTTTCCGCAAGGAGATGAGTCGCTTCAGCAAGAACGAGGGCACCAAAGGCCTCGTCGGCTACAGCTGTGCCCGAGGCGAAGCTGCCACCACCGGTCGAAACCTGAATAATTCCATCAGACCCTGCTTCTGCAAATGCCTTCAAGGCACCATTGATGGTGACAATGGAAGTCACATTGATAGCAGGATAGGCGTAGCCGCCCTCTTGGGCAGCATCGAGCATGGCGGCGTATTGTTCAGGAGTGGCGACTGGCATGCGCATGCTTTATCACATGCATTATGCTGATGCAAGCGAAGCCCATGCTTGCAGCCTACAATTCCTCGATCGCGTCTACACAGAAGCGGGTCCAGGTTTCGAGCCTGTCATAAAGTGGCCCCCTGAGCTCATCGAGGGTGCAAAAGGCGAGGTTGGCAATGGCATCCTCATTGGCCCTGACTTCATTGGTCTCCAGATCAATCATGTGAACAACGCCGAGGTGCACTTTGCCCACCTCGTTGGAATCATCATTGAGTAGAGCGACAATGCGGTTGGTGTGCCCGGCAACGATGTTGAGCTCTTCATCGATTTCACGCTCAACACCGGCGATGTAGGTTTTTTCTCCCAGGTGATCCTCTCTCTGGTCTACGGGGTTGATGTGGCCACCAACCCCAATGGAAACCTGTGCGTGCAGTCTGGACTCGCCACCTGCTTTTCCACGAGTGTAGTGGAGGTAGCGATCGCCTTGCTCGCTTCTGACTCTGAATATGCAGTAGGGGATGAGCTGTTTGTGAGAGGGGTCATCCTCCGCAGCACCTCGGTCCATAA
>CAYXEC010000021.1:0-27610 GCA_964463855.1 uncultured Verrucomicrobiales bacterium
CTCCCAAAGCCTCGGCAATCAACAAAGCCGGGGCTTTTTTGTGCCGGGCACAAATAGAACGCTAACCGGCCCGACCAACCCACACGGATTTCAAATACGCCGGTGCCCTGTATTCCTCCGGCATGCCCTGAGAGATTACCCGCATGCCTGGCATGGCTTGCCTCACTGTCTCCATGAATGCGTCGAACTCCAGCTTGCGGCAGTTGGTGCAGCAGAGCATCCAGCCATCAGGGGCAAGGCAGGCACCAGCCAGTTCCACCAGCCGGCCGTAGTCTTTTTCAACCCGGAAGACCTTGCCTTTGTCATCCCGGGAAAATGTCGGGGGGTCGAGAATGATGCCCTCAAAGGTTCTTCCCTGACGGGCAAAGCGTCTCAGCCAATGAAAGGTGTCACCCTTGCAAAAGTGGTGTTCATCGGGATCCATGCCATTGAGGGAGAAATTTTTGCGTGCCCAGTCCAGATAAACCTGCGAAAGATCAAGTGTCGTGGTCGTGGCTCCGCCCAAGGCGGCGCACACCGAGAAGGCCCCGGTGTAGGCAAAGGTGTTGAGCACCGTGTGCCCTGGCTTGGACAGTGTGCGGACGCGTTGCCTGTTGATGCGCTGATCGAGGAAAATGCCCTGTGAGTAACCTGACTGGAAGTCGGCCCAATATTGAACGCCATTTTCCATGATCACAAAACCATCATCCTGTGACGGCCCTGCAAGGTGCGCGGGGCTGGTCTTGTCATGCTGGTCAAGTTGCTTCCAATAGATCGTTCGCCCCAGGGCTCCCTGGTCTACAAGCCACGCACGTAAATCCGGCTCCAGTTCGCCCGATGTGGTGGACACCAGCCAGCAACCGGCCAGGGTATCCAGATAGAATCCGGGCAGGCCATCCCCCTCGCCATCGACGAGACGCAGGGCATCTGTCCCGGCATCAAGAATGGATGCCCGCCTGGCTATGGCTGCCTGCAGTTTATGCTTGATCACGGGGTTGCAATCTCATGATCTCTCCCTATCATCCAGCTTGAAATGTCTGATATGCAATCTGTTCTCAACACACTTGATGCTGCCGTGAGCTCCGGAGATCTGCTCGAATCCTCGCGCCACAACATACAAGCACTCTTGGATGGAACGACCAGCCCTGTGGCAGCGGCCGCCATCACCGAGCTCGTTGGCAATGGCTCATGGCAGGAGCTCAATGACCGCTTCTTTAAAACCCTCGCCTTTGGAACCGGCGGTTTGCGCGGACGAACCATAGGCCGTGTTGTCACCACAGCAGAGCAAGGTGCGGGAGGGCCCAATGAGCGTCCGGAACATCCCTGTGTGGGAACCGCATCAATGAACTTCTACAATGTCAGCCGGGCCATTCGCGGCATGATCATCTATCTCAAACGCTATCTCGCCGAGCAAGGCATCGAGCGCAAGCCCGCCTTTGTGTTCGGCCATGACACGCGCCATTTCTCTCGCGACTTCGCCGAGTTCTGCGCCAAGGTCTGCACCGAGCTGGGCTGTGACGTGCACCTCTTTGATGGGGCCAGGGCCACGCCAGAGATTTCCTTCGCCATCCGTGCACTCAACGCCGATGCGGGCGTGGTGCTCACAGCCAGCCACAACCCGGCGCATGACAACGGCTTCAAGGCGTACTTCAATCAGGGGGCGCAACTGGTCGAGCCGAACGCCTCAGGGGTGATCGAAGAGGTCAACGCCATCACCAGTGAAGCTTACGAGGTTTTGCCCGGGGAGCAGCAAGGCGCACTCAATATCCTCGGCACGGAGATGGACCGCGTCTACATGGATGATGCCAAGAGCCTGCTGCTGCGCCCTGATCTGCTCCAGGGTAGCGACAACAATACCAAGGTGGTCTTTACCAATCTGCACGGCACAGGTGGCCACTGTATTGTGCCGCTGCTCACCGAGCTCGGTTTTGAAGTACTGACCGTGCCCGAGCAGGATGTCCAGGACGGGCGCTTCCCCACCGTTGACTCACCCAACCCCGAGAATGGCCCTGCGCTTGCCATGGGCATTGCCCTCGCCAACGAAAAAGGAGCCGAGATTGTCATAGGAACCGACCCCGACTGTGATCGCATGGGGGTGGCCGTGCGCAATGATCGGGGAGAAATGCAACTGCTCACCGGCAACCAGATTGGCTCCCTGATGGCCTGGTATCGCACCAAGACCTTTGTCGACCAAGGCATCATCACAGACTCCAACCGCAGCCGTGCGGTTCTCATTAAAACCCTTGTCACGACCGATCTTCAACGCGCCATTGCTGAAAAGTTTGGTGTCGGCATCGTTGATACCCTGACTGGATTTAAGTATATCGCAGCGAAGTTACAAAAGTACGAAGACTCCATCCCTGCTGACAAAAAAGGTGATTACCGCTCACTCAGCCCTGAGCAAAGCCGCTCCCTACGCCTCGAGTATTCACGCTTCTTCATCTTCGGTGGTGAAGAAAGCTACGGCTATCTGGGCACGGACAGCATCCGGGACAAGGACGGCAATGGCGCCGCTGTGATGTTTGCCGAGCTCGCGGCCTACGCGAGCAGTGAAGGCAAGACGATTGCCGCACTCATGGACGATCTTTACGCTGAGTACGGCTACCACCTTGAAGTCGGCAAGGCGCTGGTCATGGAGGGTGCCGATGGTGCCGCACAAATCAAAGCGCTCTCCGCTTCCTATTCTGAAAATCCACCCATTGAGATTGATGGCGCTGCCGTCTCACGTGTGCGAGATTTTTCCAAGGATGATTTCGAAGATGCAGAGGGCGATACCCTGCCCAGGGAAGGCATGCTCATTATCGATTTAGAAGACGGCCGCTCCTGCGCAGTCCGGCCCTCAGGTACTGAGCCCAAGATCAAGTACTACCTCTTTGGCAAGGATGCGCCATGTGATGATTTGCCGGCGAGCAAGGCTCGTGTAGCCGAGGGGCTCGAGTCCCTCTGGGTGGCCCTCGAGGCGGATGCCCGGCAGCGCATGGCATGATCCGAACGGTGGCGAGCTCCATGCAGCCCGCCGCCGGTTCTCTCCAGACTAATGTTGAAAAGCTCCAGACATGTTCTCTGGCCCGTGCTCGGCGCACTTGTCAGCGGGCTCTTGCTGGCGATGTGCTTTCCAGGTTTTGGAAATCTTCCAGGGCTTGTCTGGGCATGGATGTTGCCATTGCTGCCCGCGGTATGGTGCTGCAAGAGCAAGCGCTACGGCTTTGGCATTGCCTATCTTGCCGGCCTGACCTTCTGGCTGCTGAATCTGAAGTGGCTATGGACGGTGAGCGGTCTGGGCGCGATGGCTTTGGCTGCATTCCTCGCCCTCTATTTTGGAGCATGGGGTGCCATTGCGGTAAGCCTGGGCAACCCGTGGAGACGGCTCAAAGACACCAGAAACAAACCCGGAAAACAGACCGCCAACAGCCTCCAGCGCAAGATGGAGCAAAAGACTCCAGCCAGGGGCAGCTACCTCAATAGCGCGCTGGGAGATTCCCTTCTCTCATTGAAGTTTGCCTTCATCAACGCTGCTGCCTGGGTTTCCCTGGAGTGGCTGCGTGGCTGGATCTTTACCGGCTTTGGCTGGAACGGCCTTGGTGTTGCTTTTCACGAAACTCCCGTGCTTGCCCAGGCCGCCGATTTGGTCGGTGTCACCGGGCTGGCATTTGTGCCTGTGCTAATGAGTGCCGTCATCGTGCAGACAGCAGCGCGGCTGAGATCGGAAGCTGCATCGGGCAAGCTCAAGCCGCGCCTGGACTTCAGCGTGGCCGCCCTGCTCCTCGCAGTGCAATTCTGCTACGGCGTATGGCGCGCCAAGGAGGTCAACAGTTGGGAGAGCGAGCGCGTCAGGATTTTGCTCGTCCAGGGAAATATCCCGCAGGACATCAAGTGGGATCCAAATTCGGTTGCCGATATTTTGCAAACCTATGCGGATGATACCCGTGAGGCGATTCTCTCGCTGGAACAGGAGAATCTCAAGCGGCTTCAGGAAAGCACAGGCGAAGAAGCGGTCGAGCTCAAGCAACCCGACCTCATCATCTGGCCAGAGAGTGCCGTGCCCACTCCGCTCTATTTCGCAGACAATCTGGACGGCTATCTTCTGTTCGCTGAGGCAAACCATTTGATCAACGAGGAAATCCGCCCGCTTCAGGCCATCACAGGTCCCTTTGTGCTGATCTCGGGCATGAATGAATTTGAATCGGACTTCGATGGTGAGCGCGCTGTCTGGAAAGAGGGAGGCCGCCAATACAACAGCATTGCCATGGTGCTGCCCGAGGGAGCACTGGAGCAAAGTATCAGCACCTGGCGCAAAATGCACCTTGTCATCTTTGGCGAGTACATTCCATGGGTCGACCAGCTTCCGTTTCTCGGTGAGCTGTTCAAGTTCTCGTCCGGGGCCGACTTCGCCGGCAACTTCGATGCCGGCACATCGACCGCCCCTCTTGTCGCGCCTGTGGGTGATGGCCATGTGCAACTCATCCCCAGTGTTTGCTTTGAGGACACCGTCGGCCGCCTGACCCGCAAGTTCGTGCGCAAAGAACCCCAGCTCATCATCAATGTCACCAACGACGGCTGGTTCAAAGATAGCGAGGCCGCTAGACAGCACATGGCCAATGCCAAGTTCCGCGCCATTGAACTGCGCCGCCCGATGGTGCGCAGTGCCAACACCGGGGTCAGTGCCATCATCTCCACCACCGGCAGCCTCATCGATCCGATGAGCGGCGAGCGTCAGATCATCGAGGACGAGGCGGGTAGCCACTTCGTGCGGGACAGTCTCTACGGCCATGCCTACCCGCCCACGCACGCCCCGGTCACGCTCTACGCCCTGGCAGGCGACTGGTTTGCTTTCCTGATGATCGCCTTATGCCTGTTCTTTGTTGCCAAAGCAGGATTAAAAACCCGACAATAAAAAACCCGCACGGCAAAAGCCATGCGGGTTCATATGATTTGTTGTTATCGGTAGACTAGAAGTTGTAACGGGCACCAAGCTCATAGTGAACTTCTTCATCAAGCGGAGAGTCTTCACCCAAAACATCATCCATCAGGATCAGGCGAGCACCTCCGTATACCTCAACGGCATCACTGACATTGTAAACAAGGCCGGCAAAAACATGCGCGTAAAACGCGGTGTCATCGTCGGAGTCTGAGGAAGTGGTAGGATCTCCAGACGGCTCCCCGCTACCATTCTCACCTTCATAATTTTGGACACTTTGATTAGTCTCTGCATCAACCAGGGCAATTCCAGCTCCTGCGCCCGCATACCAATTGAGCTTGTCAGAGAGTTCACACTCATACTTGTAGTTGAGAGTTATCGGTATGATTTCGACGTTAAGATCTGTGGTAGTAACTACGGAGCCCTCAGTACTGACTATGTCTATGTCTCTCTCATCACTCTCCGTGAAACCCACTTCCAGATAAATCGCTTGTGAGCATTTGTCGCCTTCACATTTTCTCTCCTTACCAATGTGGAGCGTGTAGATTTCCTCATCCCAGTCGTCACCATCGATGACTCCGACTGATCCACCGGCAAACCATGACCAATTGCATAATGGCGCGATGGGAGCGATGACTTGTTTGGCTGAGGCTTCTTCTCCGGCCTGTGCTGTAGCAGCGAAGGCAAGACCAGTAATTGTGGCTAATGTTGTAAATTTCATAACACCTAGATCCTTAGTCTCATCACGCGAAGAACACAAGCAATTAGTATTTTGCGCACCCTTACTAATTTCGCCTGTTAGGGCGTGTCCTCCACTCTCTCAAAGACCCCACCACCGAGCAAGGTGCCGCCCTCATAAAAGGCGCAAATCTGCCCCGGGGTGATCGCCCGCTGTGGCTTGACGAACTCGAGTTTTAATTTGCCATCATCCGTGGGCACAACGGTGACGGGCTCGCTCTTGGCCCGGTAGCGGGGCTGGGCCTCAAGCTTGCTCGTTGAAGTGATCTCCTTGTTCACCCAGCTGACACTGCCCACCGTGCAGCCGCTGATATAGAGGCCGGGTGTCTCCATCCGGTCCCAGCCGACGACGAGTTGATTCTTTTCAGCATCCTTGCCGACCACCACATAGGCCATGCCCTCACGGGGCGAGGCCACACCGTGCCCCTTGCGCTGGCCCAGAGTATAGAGATGCAGGCCGCGGTGCTCACCAAGGACCCTGCCCTCCGTGTCAACGATCTCGCCCGGATTGTCCGGCACGTAGTGACTGAGGAAATCGCTCATCTTGATATTGCCAATGAAGCAGATGCCCTGGCTGTCCTTTTTTTCAGCCACGGGCAGGTTGAAACGCCGCGCGGTCTCCCTGACTTGCGGCTTGAGCATCTCGCCACAGGGGAAGCGGGCGTGCCAGGCCTGGCGCTGCTCCATCAATGCCAGAAAGTAGCTCTGGTCCTTGTTCGGATCTGAACCACGCAGGATATCCGCCGTGGCGTCACTGCGCTCACGCCGGCGGGCGTAGTGTCCGGTGCCCACCGCCTCAAAACCCTGGGACAGGGCGTAATCCAAAAAGACGCCGAACTTCATCTCCCGGTTGCAATACACATCCGGGTTGGGGGTAATGCCATTGCGGTAGCCCTCGAGCAAGTAATCCACAATGCGGTCACGGTACTGATCAATCAGGTCCACGACCCTGAACTCGATTCCCAATGCCTTTGCCACCGCGTGTGCGTCCTCCACGTCCTGCTCCCATGGGCAGTCTCCGGCGATCCCCTCCTCATTGATCCAGTTTTTCATGTAGCCACCCGTCACCTCGTGGCCCTGCTCGAGCAAGAGGGCGGCGGCAACAGCTGAATCAACACCTCCGGAGAGGCCTACAAGAATCCGGGACACGCCAAACTCTTAAACCCCATTGCTCAAAGACCAAATACCAAATTGCCTGAAGGGCCAAGAAATCCTCAAAAAACCTGTTCTTTGGCGCCAAAAAAAGCTACCTCGCCTGCATGTCGGAACTCAACCAGACCGGAGCTGCACCAGATCAGGCCAGTCCGTCGCCTGACGAGGCGCCCAGAAAATTCTCTCCCTTTGCAGGGTGCTCGATTTTCATCATCGCGGGGGTGCTTGTCATCAGCATGCTCGGGTTCACTGCGTGGTCCTATTTCAAGGTCAAGCGCACCATTGCGGAATTCACCGGTGAAACACCACAGACCATAGAGACCGCGGATCTCGTGGGCAAGGAATCTGCCCAGGTCAGGCTCAAGGAAAAGCTGGTTGGCTTCCGCCACCAGATCGAAGCCAGGCACAAGAATCAGATCACCCTCAATGCCGACGAGATGAACCTCGCCATCGCCACCTTTGACATCCTCAAACCACACCGCAAGCGCCTCCATGTCGAGGCCATTGAGGAGGGGCACATTGGGGCACGCATTGCTTTCCCCGTGAAGGCCGGCATGGGCAGTGAGAACATGCGCTTTATCAATGCGGCCATCCTCATTGAGCCAGAGCTCGTTGAGGGTGCTGCTTTCCCCCGCATCACCAAAGTGAACACGAACACAGGAACAGAAATGCCGGAGCAATTTCGCCAGTTTATCTCCGAAACCCTGCTGCACCCACTACGGGAGGACAAGGAACTCGGACCACTGTTCAGCAGCCTGTCCGGCGTGCATATCGAGGGCGACGCCCTTGTCCTTCAGATCGATCCCGAGTATCAACCCACGGCACAACCCAGCCCGGAAACCAGGCAATCCATGTTTGAGCGCTTGATGACTGGCTTTGCCGTCATCGCGGCATTCTTTCTTGCCATCGTCGCTTTCATCATCATCCTCTCCCGCCGTAAGACAAAGTAGTCATTAGACCAACCTTCTCATTCCCCACCTATCCCATCCCATGAAGATCAACGAAAACTTCCTCAAGCTCAAAGCCGGTTACCTCTTTCCGGAAATCGGCCGCCGTGTCACTGCCTGGACAGAAGCCAACCCCGACAAGGCCGGCCAGCTGATCCGCTGCGGTATCGGTGACGTGACCGAGCCGCTGCCCCAGGCCGTGCGCGATGCCATGCATGCCGCGGTTGACGAGCAGGGCAATCGTGAAACATTCCACGGCTATGGTCCGGAGCAAGGTTACGCCTTTTTGCGCGAGGCGATTGTGGAAAACCAGTTCGCCGGGCTGGGCATCTCCGCGGACGAGGTCTTCATCTCTGACGGCTCCAAGTGTGACACCGGCAACATCCTCGACATCTTCGGCAAGGGCAACAAGATCGCCATCACCGACCCGGTCTACCCGGTTTATGTGGACACCAACGTGATGGCCGGCAACACCGGCGAAGCGGATGAGAACGGCGCCTATGAGGGCCTGCTTTACCTTCCCTGTACTGCCCAGAACGGCTTCGTCCCTGCCATTCCGGATGAAAAGGCCGACCTGATCTACCTCTGCTACCCGAACAACCCCACCGGGACCACTGCCACCCGTGAGCAGCTCGAAGCCTGGGTCGCATACGCCAAGGCAAATGGCTCCATCATTCTCTATGATGCCGCCTACGAGGCCTTCGTCCAGGATCCGGAAGTCCCCCGCTCCATTTTCGAAATCGAAGGTGCTCATGACTGCGCCATCGAGTTCCGCTCGTTTTCCAAGAACGGCGGCTTCACCGGAGTGCGCTGCGCTTACACCGTCATTCCCAAGACACTCACCGTGACCACATCCACGGGCGAGGAAGTAAGTCTTCACTCCCTTTGGAACCGCCGCCATGCCACCAAGTTCAACGGTGCCTCCTATCCCGTGCAACGAGGTGCTGCCGCCGTTTTCTCACCCGAGGGCAAGGCACAGGTCAGCGCCCTCATCGAGCACTACATGGGCAATGCCGCACTGCTGCGCAAAGCCTGTCAGGATGCCGGCCTTGCCGTCTTCGGTGGTGAGAATGCCCCCTACGTCTGGGTGCAATGCCCGGAGGGCGTGGACTCCTGGGGCATGTTTGACAAGATGCTTGAGGAAGCGCAGGTGGTGATCACGCCAGGTGCCGGCTTTGGTGCTGCCGGTGAAGGTTACTTCCGCATCTCTTCCTTCAACACCCGGGAGAACGTCGAGGAGGTTTGCCGGCGTATCGCGGCTCTCTAAGGCGACTACCTATTAAAATCATCCAACAAAAAAGCCCTGCAAAACAGCAGGGCTTTTTTCTTATGAGTGAATTATACGAAGTGCTTGATGCACTACTCTTTTCCATAGTCCACCTTTACCGGGTGCCATGCCTGAATCGCCTCACTCATGCGCTGCACAATTTCCGGATGTTTTGCGGATAGATCATTTTTCTCGTGAGGATCGTCCTTCAGGTTGTAGAGCCGCACCGGCGCCTTGTCCCAGACGTGCAGCTTGCGGTAATGGGTCGTATCTTCGCCATGATAGCGCCGTAGTAATTTCCAGTCTCCCTCGATGCACCAGAGATATTGCAGGGTTCCATCGGGGTTGCCCGGCGTCATGTTGTGAGTCGCATGACAGACCCCGAATACAGCCTTGCGGTCCTTGCGAGCTTTCGCGTCGAGCAGGTTGATACCGGGTAGACTCTCAGGTGCTTTGACACCCGCGGCAGCAGCAATCGTGGGGAACAGGTCAATGGCGTGGGCCAGATCCGGGGAGTCCTCCGGCTTCACCTTCGCCGGCCAGGAGACCATGATCGGCGTGCGGATCCCATTCTCGTAGGGGCTGGACTTGGAGCGCTGCGCGTAGCCGCCCCATAGCTTCTGGTTCGGGTCAGCGGCATTGGTGCTCGGTGCCGCCCAGCCGTTGTCACAGATGTAAAGCACCACCGTATTGTCGGTCAGGCCACGCTTATCAATGACTCCCAATAGCTCACCGCAGGTCTCGTCAAACCACTCGCACATGGCGTAATACGTGGAGACATCCATGGCGCGACCGGGCTTGGTATATTTCTTCAATAGCCTTTGCGGAGGATTGTGCGGCGTGTGGGGCAGAAACGGCGCGTACCAAAGCAGGAAGGGTTTCTTTTCCGCCACCGCCATATCGACGAAGTCGGTAATCGGCTCCAGGCCTTCCCTGCCGATCTTTAAGCCG
Source organism: uncultured Verrucomicrobiales bacterium (assembly GCA_964463855.1). Taxonomy (GTDB): domain Bacteria; phylum Verrucomicrobiota; class Verrucomicrobiia; order Verrucomicrobiales; family Akkermansiaceae; genus Oceaniferula. The sequence continues at coordinate 9,953 of CAYXEC010000021.1, forward strand.
GCATCCCCGTGACGGCCGCCGCGCTTGGGATCCCCGTGGGTCATGCCGTGGGTGAAGCCGCCATCCTGATAAGACCCCTCCCACCACTTGCCAGACTGGTGGGTGAGGTAACCGTTCTCCGTCAGCATTTTGATAAAGCTGGGGTGCCTGTGGAAGGCCGCGCGCAGTGGCACATCCAACTCGGCACGATTTTTTTTCGCATCGACATCGTTGCCAGTGATCCCGTGCTCAAAGGGGTAAATGCCAGTCGCCATGGATGCCAGTGAAGGGCGGCACAAGGGGGCGGCGACGTAACCGCGCTCAAAGACCACACTGCGGTCTGCAAGCTTGTCGAGATGCGGAGTCTTGATATCGGGATGACCCATGAATCCATAGTCCGTCCACGCCTGGTCATCGCTCAGGATGAAGACGATGTTGGGTCGTGTATCCGCTGCGGCCGCGATCTGAGTCAGGGCAAGGCAAAAAAAAGTGGTGAGTTTCTTTAATCTATTCGTCATGGTATCTTGTTTCTGATCGCAGCGCTCATTGGAACGCACTTGAGTGGTTACGCGGCAAGCCATCACTGTGTTACAACTAGCTTAGTGGCAGATACGTTTCGGTTTTTCACAATGCCCCAGAGCACGGGCTCCTGCGCTGCGCGGTCCCAGGCGATGCCCTGGCCGTAAAAACCCATGTCCTTCTCAGTACGGACATGTTTCAGTTTTCCGTCTGGGCCGGGTTCAAGCACATACGCTTCGGAGTGATCGTGGCCAGTGGTGTAGAGCTTACCGTCAGGCCCCCAGGATCCTCCGGAACAACTCATTGAACCCCACTTGGTAATCACCTCGGCGGGGAAGCTATAACTTGCCTGCTCCGTGAACTTGCCATTCTGATAACGGTATTGGATCAGCTTGGTCTTGTGATTGTTCTTTTTACCATAAACCGCATAGCACATCCACCAGTCGCCATCCCGGCTGCGATCGATCCAGGTCAGGGAGCCATGCTGGGAAGGCATGCGGATCGTTTCCAAATGCTCCAGCTTTTCTCCCGCCACGTCAAAGACCTCCACGCTGCTGTCATTGGGAGCGAGCGGATAGCGGGAGTGCGCGCAGTAGAGTTTGTCCCCGATGACCACTCCGCTGTTAAGGTGCTTGAAGTGCTTTTGCGTATCGAGCTGGCGATTCGCCTGCCATGCCACCAACACCTTGCCCGTCCCCTTGTCACATTTCTCAATGCGGGTGTTGCTAATCGCGTAGAAATACGTTCCATCCACCGCCGCCCCCTGGGTCACCTTGTGGGGAAAGTGCTTCACGCCAGCCACTGCCATGCTCTGGCAACATACAAGCAGGGCAAGGCAGGCAAGGAGGGTGTTCGTTCTCATAGTAATGCAAGTGGTCAAAACTCCTGCAATAATCTCCCTCCCCCAGCCAAGGGCCCGACAAAGCCGTTTTCTCGCAATGCATACCAAAAAGTAGTCGCGTTGATCCCCAGGATGGGAATGCCAATGAGAGGCTCCAGTCTCTGCGCCACATCTATCATACTCATGTTTGTTCCACACTGGACGATTGCGTCCAACGCATTTGACTCCGTCGCGAGAAGTTCAAGGATGGCTCTCTCTTTGGCATCATCCGGAATATGCGCGATGTGAAGGGCATTTGCGCAAGAGAACCCCACGCTTGCAACCACCTCATAGCCAAGCTCCTCGAACATCTGCCTTGCAGACTCATTACCTGCTTTGTCGAAAGGTGTGAGGAGGCCAATTCGCTTGGCCTGGTATTTTCCCAATGCTGCTGCAATGGCATCATGCCACGTGGCCCAAGCAAGGCCTGAGTAATCCTCGATATCCGACATGGGGGCCCTGATTGCCTCAATACCTCCAAGAATATGCTCCAGACTCATTCCCATGATCATATACTGAGGTTGTGCCAGTGATGCTGCATCCACAGCAGCCCTGAGTCCGCCGAGGAATTGGTTCTTGTACTCCACCAAATCCGCTTCACCTTGTAGCTGCGGCCTTGGCGTTATGACAGTGGACGTATGTAAGCCCACGCCTTTAAGCCCATCACGCCCCTGGTTGCTATAGATAATATTCCACAACTCATGCTCCATGCTTGTATTGGTCGCGGGAATAACCAACCCGAACTTGCGCCGAAAACTCCTCACGTCCGGATATCCCACCGAAACGTTAATCCCCATTGAGCCAGCAGCTTGCTCATCATTGAAGACGATACCCGGAGAGGTCAGGGCTGGCATGGGCGGAACATTAACCTCAGGGATCATTATGTTTTTCCCAGAGAGCACGCCTGTAATCACGCATCCATTGAGCTCCTTGTTTTTATATTGATGAGTCATAATGCTGTCCACTGATGTAAAACCGCTGCCTGACCGTGGTTCATGCCATCATCATCGATGAGATTCCATATGATGGCTTTTTCCACCATGAAGCGTTTGCCACTGGAGGATATCCTGATGCCTTTGTAGTCATCAATGTAACCCTTTTCAGCCACATTTTTAAGTAACCTCTGCCTTTCCTCCTGCAATGGCGCTTCTGCCGACAATCTGGACGGCAGGCCGATCAATTGCTCCCAGCTCATCTCGAACAGCGCCTGTGCCGCCCGGTTTCCGTAATTAAAAACAGGGTCGGGTGCGGCATCATGAGACAGGACGCAAAAACCGGCTTCATACAGTGCGCGCCCGCAGTCTTGCCCTCGCACCAGATCGATGAGCTGCCTTCCTGTGATATTTGAAAAGCTCGACAGGATCAAATCCGCGTGCGTGCGAAGATAGCCGTTTTCAGGACATGGCTCGTCGATGTTCATGGCTTTTACTACTCAGATGCAAAATGTGCCCAATTCTCTATAACAACAACCGTAGGAACTTGCTTTAACAGGGGCTGCCTCCGCTTAACTCCCCGTGAGTGCCCCAGGTTTGACCAGAGCCCAGTCAGCGCCTGTGGCCAATTATAGCCTCAACAAAAGGACGGCCGGGAATATTTTTTAAACCCAAAAGATGCCTGAGAATCATCAAATAATTGAAGGCAATTACACGCCACTTCCCTTGAAATTTGAACCCCTTGATGTCTTTGCACATAGCCTTGGCAACAGTTACTTTTGATTGGTAATTGAATGCCCGATGCTTGGCTTGCTCCTCTGGGGTCTCTCCCTGCCACGAGATACCTCCTGAACGGACATCTACCAATACCTCATTGCATTTACGCACTTTGCCCAATCTTACGGCTCGCATGGTCATCACATGATCTTCAACAATGGCTATATCAGGGACATCGCCAAATTCTTCAAATATTGTGCGATCATAACCATTACATGAACCCATTTCGACCATTTGCTCAATGATTATTGACGCCAGATTTTTATCATAATCTGTTGCCTTCCTGTGATTGTGCAATCGTAATTCCGTGCCATTACTATCAACATAGCGGGCAAGTGAGGAGACCAACATCACGTTTGGTTCCGACCGCCACAGTTCAACCAGCTTTGATACTCTATCTGCACGAGCAACATCATCTCCATTGACCTGAACAACGAGGGCCCCTGCCGTTTTTTTACCTGCTGTATTAAAGTTGCCAACAATCCCCCGGTTCTGAGAATTTTGTGTCAGTATGAGTTCATGTGGCCCGTTGTAGTTTGCTGCTAATTTTTGTAGTTTTTCATAAGTCCCGTCCGTGCTGTGATCATCCGAAAATACAATCTCAAGATTCGGGTAGCTCTGGGAAACCGTAGCATTAAATGCCTTTTCCAGCCCATCCACTTGGTTGTAAAGCATATGAAAAATCGATACTCGCGGCATTCGTTTGTACTCGTCAGATGCATCTAAATCGTCGGGCCTGGTGAGATTGGCCCCAGAATTATGCCCCTCGGATGTCGAAGTAGAAGTCATTGAGTGGATATGAAAAATGCATTAAGAATTGCTCAACAGCTATTTGATTAGCTTAAACAAAATACTTTAATCAAAGCTAAAGACAATCTTTTATTGTGTGCCAAGCCTCTTATGATCTAACAGAGTTTGAAGTCAGGATCAATTCAAGCCAAAGCTATTGCACTGATGAGGAAAGCTCCCACGGCACTCAGATCATGCGCCGCAATATCAGCCCAGGCATCCGGCACCGCGGGGAAGATGCGCATCGTGCCGCCCGAGGAACTGTTCCCAGTTTGTGGAGGGCTTGGGCTCAGAGGAATCGGCAGCCGCGGTGTTCAGGCCTGCACTGCACAAGCTGATGATGAGAATGAGCATACGCTTCATGGTTGTTGCACCAATGCATATGAAGCACATGCCCTGCGTCCTATTTTTGCATTTGCGCCAAAATCATTCACGCTTTCGCGTCGTGCATATGCACGATGGTGGTTCAACTGGGTAGCTCTTGTTGGTCCACCGCCGGCCTATCGCATCCAACCCGGGTAAAGATGCGTGGCGCTGCCATCGTTCTTCTGCTTGGCCCCGGGAGTTGAGCGGCCATCGGCAATGTACTTCTCCGCCAGTTGGGTTAGCTGCTGAACAAGTTCCGGATGCTTGCCGGAGAGGTTGCTGGTTTCCGCCGGGTCAGCTTCCATGTCAAAGAGCTGTACTCGCTCATAGGCAGCGAGCTTCTTGAGCTGCGCCGGTTTGCCGGGTTTGGGATTGGTCCAACCCCCTGAGCCCGGGCAAAAAGCCAGCTTCCACTTGCCCTTGCGAATGGCAAAGCTGCCATTGATGGAATGGTGGATGACTGCCTCACGCACGGGGGCCTTGGCCGTGCCGGTGAGCACGGGCAGGATGCTGACGGAGTCCTCGGCCGCTGTGTCCGCAACTTCCACGCCAACCATATCGGCACAGGTGGCAAAGAGATCCACCAGACAAACAGGTTCCCCGGCCACGGTGCCAGCCTTCACCGTGCCATCCCAGCGGGCGATGAAGGGCACGCGGTGGCCGCCCTCGTAGATGTCGGCCTTATGACCACGGTAAATGTCACTGGCGTAGTGTTTGCCGGGCTGTTCGGGAGCGTTGTCTCCCGTGCGAAATATCAGCTGATCCTTTTTCTTGAAACCTTCCCTTGCCATGTTGCTGCAACCATTATCTGCGGTCACGATGATCAGTGTGTTGCCGGCAATGCCCGCTTCTTCCACGGCTTTGACTACCTCGCCTACAGACCAGTCCGTCTCCATGACAAAGTCCCCGTAAGCGCCAACCGGGCTTTTGCCCTGGAAATTTTTGGAGGGCACAATCGGTGTGTGCGGGCTGGCCAGTGGCATATAGAGAAAGAAAGGCTTGTCGCCCTCGGCACGCTTCTTGATGTAGGCGACCGCTTTTTGCGTGAGCACGGGCAGCACGTCCACGGCCTCGAAGTCCGCATGGGCCGCTCCCTTGCGCAGAAAACGTTTTTCGGTGGTGCACTCACCCACGAAGCGGTCGTTCTCAATCCAGATATAGGGCGGCATGTCGAGGGATGCGGAAATACCATAGTAGTAGTCAAAGCCGACAGCATTGGGCCCGTTTTTGATCTGCCCTTTCCAGTCCGTATTGCTATCGCTTGGCGCTTTGCCATCCGTGGTAGGAAAATTCATGCCCAGGTGCCACTTGCCGATCATGCAGGTATGGTAGCCGTTTTTTTGCAACATGGAGGCAACTGTCTCACGACCAGGCTTGATCAGGTGTGGAGAAAACCCATTAAGCACCCCCGCCTTCTTCGTGCTACGCCAGTTGTAGCGCCCGGTGAGCACGCTGTAACGCGTCGGCGTGCATACCGAGGAGCTGCTGTGCGCGTCGGTGAACTTCATGCCCTTCTCCGCCAGGCGGTCCATGTGTGGAGTCTCGATCTGACAGCGGTCGCCGCCGTAGGTCTTCACATCGCCCAGGCCCCAGTCATCTGCGAGAATGAAAATGACGTTGGGCTTTAGAGCGCTTGCACTTCCTTTGGTCGTCCGAGAGCTTGCACTCTCGTTGTTCGCCCACTGTTGCGCCGTGGAGGGCTTGCCCTGCGAGCTCTCGGCCGCAGAAGTTTGAAGCGTGAAGAGTGAAGTTAAAATAAACAGCGGTATGGTGAAGCGATCGAGCTGCATTGTTTCTGTTAGTTTATAGCCGTTGAGGAAGTGGAAGTTCAGTGACGCGCCGGAGCACTACGCCCGCTGTCCTTCATCTCTTTCAGCACTGCCTTGAGCTTACTGACCACTTCCGGGTGCTTGCTATAGAGGTTGGTGGTTTCACCGGGATCGGTTTTGAGGCTGTAGAGTTGACCGGGAGCTTCGGGATCGAGCTCGGGGAGAATGAAGGGTTTGAGGTCGGGGCGATTGTAGTTGTTACCCCCCGAGCCCTGATAATCGAGGTATTTCCAATCGCCATCACGGACAGCGAGTTTGAGGGTCGGAGTCTGGGTGAGCATGTATTGGCGCACAGGTTTGTCTCCATGGGTGCCAAGGAAGACCGGCAGCATGTTGTAGCTGTCCTCCGCCGCGTCATTGGGCAGCTCCGCCTCCGCAATGGCAGCACAGCTTGCCATGATATCAGTGAGGTTGAGTAGCTGATCACTGGTAGTGCCCGCCTTGACCTTGCCGGGCCAGCGCACGATGAAGGGCGTGCGGTGCCCCCCTTCCCACTGGTCGCGCTTCATGCCGCGCCACGGCCGGGCGCCATCGTGCCCAAAATCCTTGCGCATACGGGCAACCGTGGGAACCTCCGGACCATTGTCACTGGCAAAAATGACAAGTGTGTTGCCGTCGATCTTGAGCTCCTCGAGTGTGTCGAGCAACTGCCCCACCATGTCATCCATCTGATAGATAAAGTCCCCGTGAGGCCCTGCCTTGGTTTTGCCCTTGTACTTGTCCGCCGGGAAGGAGGGCAAATGCACGGCCTGCATGGAGTGGAACAGGAAGAAGGGTTTGTCCGGTTTGTTCTGAACATGCTCCCGGAGGAACTCCTTGCTCTTCTCTACGAAAACAAGGTCGGCTTCTTCGAGGTCAAAGCCCTCGGCAATCATGCCCGCCCGGCAGTCATGGCTGTGCGGGTGCTTGGGCAGGCCGGATTTGTCGATCACTTTGGTCGGGGGGATAGGGATGCGGTCATCTTCCACATAGGCGTAGATCCAGGAAGTGGTCGGGCAGCAGACCGTGCCAAAGAAGTGGTCAAAGCCACGGTGCACCGGTCCGTCTGGAATCGGGCGCGAGTAGTCGACCTGCTTCACGCCCTCAATGCGGTTGTTGGTGATTTGCTTGCCCTCTTTGTCAAAGAAGGACATGCCGATGTGCCATTTGCCAATACAGGCAGTGGTGTAACCGTTTTCGCGCAGCATCCCGGGCAGGGTCAGTCGTCCCTCCTCGATTAAACACGGCCCCTGCACACCGGTGAACACGTTCACCATGCCGGTGCGGAAGGCCATCCGGCCGGTGAGCAGGCTGTAGCGTGTGGGCGTGCAGACCGTGGACGGGCTGTGGGCATCGGTGAAACGCATGCCTTGAGTAGCTAGTCTGTCAAGGCGTGGGGTCGGCACCTTGCTTTCCGCATTATAACAACCCACATCCCCATAGCCGAGGTCATCGGCGAGAATGAGCAGGATGTTTGGCCGGGGATTATGCTCCGCCGGATCTGCACATGTGAAGCCCATGCCAAACAGGAAAAAGCCGGCAAGGCCAAGGCCTGCCAGCTTCAGGAAATCAAATTTGCCGCTATGAATGATCCGGTCCATGTATTCTTGTCTGCTGCATTCTCAAATCAGTTATCAAACGGATTGCCCAAGGTAGTGATATAGATGAGCGCCCCGGCAATGGCACCAACCACGGCTCCTGCCAGCGCACCCCATCCCAGACCTGCGAGGCCCAAATATTTGGCCCCTACTCCACCGAGGATCAGGGCGCCAACGATAGCCCCGCCAAGTGCCCACTTCAACGTTACCTTGGTTTCACTGACGAATTCCTTGCCTACGTCACGAGCCACTTCCTTGACGAATCCCTCCGGCTTTGGGTCCGGTTGCCCTGGCTGTGAGACTTGATTGTGTTCTTGCTCTTGGTTCATTGCTTCAGTTCTAGTTGATGCTGTATTCTGGGTTGTGGCAAGTGGGCTGTAAAGTCCCCATCCTTCTCTTGAAACTCTTCTACCGCCCTACGCCTGAGCTCGGTGAGCTTCTTATGATAATCGGGATTCACGGCGAGGTTGCTCAGCTCATCAGGGTCTTTCTCCATGTCGTAAAGCTCCTCGATGGCGTTGGCCTGAAGATGCCGGATGTATTTGTATTTCCCGTCCCGCATCATCAACCAGGGATAGAAGTGAGCAAACTTGAAGGCCTCGTAATTTTGCTCTTTCAGGTTTTGGGTAACGCCCTCTCCGTACTGAATGCCCGTGTTCATCATGAGCATCGGTTCCCCGAGGGTGTCATCCGGATTGTCCAGCAGGGCGGTGAGATCACGGCCATGCATTTTCCACTCCGGCTCAACACCTGTGAGAGCATGGATCGTGCTGACAATGTCCACCCCGTTCACCGCGTCCTTGCAAACCGTGCCGGGCTTGATGCGGCCCGGGGCTGAAAAGATCAGTGGCGCGCAGATGTTGGCATCATAAGCCAGCCATTTCTCCTTTGAGCCATGCTGTCCCCAGGCGTAACCCTGATCGGAGGTGAAGATGATCACCGTGTTCTCTAATTGCCCGCTTTCTTTCAAAGCCGTGACCAGGGCACCCACTCCATCATCCAGGGACTTCACCGCCCGGTGGTATTTTTTCACCGCGCTATCATAACCCATTGGCGCCCCCGTCTTGTCTTTTTTCCAGCGGGTCATGTTTTTCAAATGCTCCGGCTTGCCCGGGCGTGGGCCGAAGATATCGACGGGAACAGCAGCGGGAGGCGCATCGGCATAAATGGCCTCGTGTCGTCCGGCAGGCGTGAAAGGGCTGTGCACCCCTCCATAACAGAGCCAGAGGTACCAGGGTTTGTTAGTATCCTTCTTATTTTTAATATATTCCACCGCCAGCTCGGTAAAACGATCCGTACTGTAGCCGCCGAGTGGCTTGCGCTCGCCGCCGTTGGTCCTGACGAGGGTGTTGTGATAGTAGGCTCCGGCATCTCGTCTGCCCCCTCCCCTGTCCCAGATGACGGAGTAGTCCCAGTCACGGCCATGCCCGACATCCTCACCGAGATGCCATTTGCCGATGCAGGCCGTTGCGTAGCCATGCTTGCGCAGGACCGAGGGAAAGAATGGAAGTTCCCCGGGATCGTATTCCGCCATCGGGTAGTCGGTAATCCGTACCGACTTGGCAGCATGCTGGAGTAGGCCGGTGAGGGCACTAACCCTTGAAGGCTGGCACCAGGCTCCCGTGTAACAGGTGGTGAAGCGCATTCCTGCGTCGGCAAGCTTGTCGATATGGGGAGTCCTTACCCAGGGGCGCGTTTCTTGATAACAGGACACCGAGCGCGTCGATTGATCATCGGTAAAGATGTAGAGGATGTTGGGCCTGCCACCTCCGGAAGCAGGCGCTGCCTCAATTACTGAACTCCCGATGGACGATATCAGGCTGATGATGACAACAAGGAGCTGATTCATGGGTACCTATCACAATCACACGCACCACACCGTACGCAGCTTATTGCTCGTTTGAGGGTGCCCTCACTGATGAGGATGCTCCCTCAGGAGCTCTTCCGCCTTATAAAAGCTATCTCTGTCCTTGGTGGCTTCCCTTACTTTTTTGACGTCCTCAGGGTAGACGGGGCTGCCTTTGTTGCTCCAGTGGTTACGGATGAAGGTGAGAACGGCGGCGGTTTCGGTATCGTCCAGAATAGAGTGGAAGGCGGTCATGGGGGGCACCCCTTTGTCAGGATGGTAGGTTTTGCCATTGACTGTGATCTCTCCCCAGAGGCCGTGGAGGGTGAGCTTGATCAGGCGCTCGGGGTCACCGGCGGCCCACTCGCTGGCGTTGATGGGAGGGTAGATCTCACCCAGGCCGTTGCCGTCGTTCTGATGGCAGGTAGCACAGTGGGCTTCGCGGTGGTAGACCTCGGCGCCAAGTTTGAAGAGCTCGATTTCCTCATTTTTGAGGTGAGCGGGAACTTTGACCTTGGGAGTGGCATGGTGATCCTCGTTAACGACGGGGGCCTGAATCAGGCGGGCAGGGTTGCTCTTTTTCCAGTAAAACTCGACGGTCTTGGCAGCCTCAACGGCATGGGGCTGAGGGGAGTTCAGGAGATGGTTGAGGAGTTCCTCATTACGGACGTTGTGCTGCTGGTGGAGCCACAGGGCCTCAAGCAGGTGGTGGGCGTGGTCGCGCCTTTTGGGGTCGAACTGGGTGATCCATTTCTCGAGCTCGGCGATGACCTCCTTGCTGTCGCGCTCGCTGAGCTCGATGCGGGTGCGGTGGCGCACACCATCGATGGGGTGTTTGAGGTTGTCGAGCAGGTCGGCGATGGGTTGGCCGTCGATTTTAACGGGCTCTTGGAGTGGTTTCTTCTCGTAGACCATGCGGTAGATGCGGCCGTGTGTGTGGTCGCGGCTGGGGTCACGGAGGTTGTGCTGGAGGTGGCCAATGATGACGTTGTGCCAGTCCGCGATATAGAGAGCGCCGTCCTCACCGAATTCGACGTCTGTGAGGCGAAAGTTTTTGTCGCTACCGACGACAAAATCTTCTTCAACCGTTCCCCAGACCTCGCCGAAGCCATAGTTTTTCGGGCGGAAGCCTTCGCGGTGAAGCTTGAAGTGCTTGAGGCCAAGGAAACCGATCACGTTGCCGTAGATGTAGTTTTGCTGGATCTCGTCCGGGAAGTTGGCACTGGAGATGATGGCACCATTGGTGGCGGGGCGGACGAGCCGGTCACAGAGGGCGTAGGATTTGAAGCCCTTGCCCTCCTGGCGGATTTGTACGGATCTTCCACCGGTGCCGTCCTGGGCGTAGTGGTAGCCCCAGTAGTCAAAGCAGGTGCCGTGGGGATTGGGTGAGTAGCCGTCCGCGTGAAAACTGACGGTGTAGCGCCGGGGGTCGAAACGGTAGAGTCCGGAAGCGCCGGTTTTGAGGGAGGGGCCCCAGGGGGTTTCGTGGTTGTTGTGGAGAAAGACCCCGCTTTGCCAGTAGATGGCACCATCGGGGCCATGGAGAAGGTTGTTGGCGGCATGGTGGGTGTCAGCGGAGCCAATACCCTGGATGAGGACCTGGCGGACGTCCGCGATATCGTCTCCATCGGTGTCTTTCAGAAAGAGGATGTCGGGCTGGCAGGTGACGATGACGCCACCGTTCCAGAATTCAAAGCCGACGGGGTTGTGCACTTTGGCGAATTCGATACAACGATCGGCAATACCGTCCTTGTTGTCATCGGGGAAGATGAGAAGGGCGTCATTCATCGGCTTGAGCGGCTCCCATTTGGGGTAGCTGTTCCAGGAGGCGGCCCAAAGCCGGCCCTTGGTGTCGACCTGAAGTTGGACAGGGTTGGCGAGTTGGGGGAAGCGCTCCTCGTCCGCGAAGAGGTTCAGTTTGAAGCCTTCGGGCACCTTGATGGAGGCCATGGTTTCGGCGGGGCTTTTGTAATCGCTGGAGCCTTCCTTGTGCTTGCTGTCATCACGGCTGCCGATATTGGTTTTGACGACGATGGCGGGCGGCACGTTGGAGTCGTCGATCTGGTGGTCACGACCTTGGGCAGTGGCCCAGATGTATTGGTCCCGGTTGGCGGCCAGCTGATCGAGCATGATGAGCTCGTGCTCGAGGACGGTGGCATTGGTCTGGCCGTCCATGTATTTGAGCTTGGAGCGGCTACCCCAGATGTCATTACCACTGGTGGCGCGGTAGCGGTTGTGCCAGTACCAGTTTTTGTCCATGACGGCGGCTTTGATCTTCTGAAGGGCAGGGTCTTCTTTGGAAGCTGAACTTTCGCGCTCGAGCAGAGCTTTGGCAATGATCCCGGCGAGGTGGCGGTTGCCCTCAGCAGTGAGGTGAATGCCATTGAGGGTGAGAGCCTGTGCTTTGTTAGGGTCTTCAAAGAGGGCTTTAGTGGGCTGGAATAGATCAACGAAGGTAACGCCAACTTCCTGGGCAACTTTGGCGGTAGCCGTGGTGTAGAGCTCGAGGTTTTGGTTGTTCTCTTCACCGTCCGGGAGGTTGGGGTCGTGGAGGTTTTCGTGTGCGATGGGGCTGAAGAGCACGATGCGGGGAATGTTTTTCCCGTTCGGTTGGGCTGAACGCAGGGATTGAACCATGCTTTTGAGCTGGTTTTCGTAATGGCTCAGTTTTTCGGCTTTGCCAAAGGATTCGTTGTAGCCGAAGAAGCAGAAGATGACGTCGGATTCGACGTGTTGCAGATAGGCGTTCATGGGAGTGAAGCCGGCGCTCCGCGGGTATGCATTGGCACGGTCACCACTCATGCTCATGTTGCGGAAGCTGAGGTCAAGGCCTGCGGTTTCAAGCTGGAGCAGGGTTTCAACCCAGCCGTCGTGTTGCATGCGGTCTGCCAGGCCGTTACCGATGAGGGCGATGGTGTCCCCTTTTTGGAACGCGAAGGGGACGGGGTCGCGGTAGTCGGAGGGGGCGCTTTGGTTTTTGGCAGGATCCGCACCCATCGGCATGGGGGCGTTGGGCTGCCCATCATGACCACGGTAAGCAATGTGGCTGTTATTCGAGAAGTTGAAGAGGATGGAGCCATCCGGAGCCGCGTTGTTGTAGCGGGCAAAGACCTGCTGCCTTTTTTCATTCAGCAGCTGAAGTGTAAAGCCGTTGAGGCGGTGGGCGAACAGGCGTTCGCGGTTCCAGATTTCGATTTCGTCAATGGTGAAACTGCCGCCGAGATCAAGCTCCCACCAGTTGCCAGCGGCATGATTGGTATGGCTTTGCCCCGGAGATCCACTCAACTGATACTTCGGGTTTTTAACCCCATCAATGGCATGGTAGGCAATGCCTCCAAAGCCCGTCGAGGATTGGCGGGCTTTGCCGTCGAGGGCGATATTTCTTCCACCACTGCGGACTTCCACTTCAGCGAGGGTCAGGGCCTCTTTTTTGTTGGAAGGGAGCTCGATGTGAACGTAGCGAACCTTTTCGATGGGGGCCTTGAGCCCCAGGTTGATGCGGGATGCGTCATTCTGCTCCTGTGCATTTGTGAAGCTTATCCCGGAGAGGAAAGCAAGGGTGGTGATGAAGCTTTTGTAGGTTCTTTTATTCATGCGATCTCACTACTACGTGCAATGTTTGAATAAATTTCACCTCGCTTCCCACGGATGCCCCCTGCCCTTCCCCTTGGCGATCGCCACGGGTAGCCCTCACTTCCTTTTTCCTGCCTTGTCCGGCACCTTGACGCCGGGCACCGCAGTAATCTCAGGGATGTTTTTGCGAATGGGTTTCTCTTTGAGTAGCTCCGCAGTGGCCTTGAGGATAGCATACGCCTCCGGCTGGACCACGCCATTGCCATCCGGCCCGACGTTGAGCAGCAGATTGCCACCCTTTTCGTTGATGTCCTTCAGTTTGTCGTAGATGGTCTGGGCGTTTTTCCAGTTCTTATCATGCTTCTTGTAACCCCATGACTTGTTCATCGTGTAGCAACCCTCCCAGTGCTTGGGGAAGGTATCCTTGAAGTGATGCTGCTCTTGGGTGACGAAATCCAGCTCGAAGCCATCGCGCTTGGCCACCCGGTTGTTGACGATGACATGGGGGCTGGCATTACGAATGGCGTTATAAAGCGCAATACCATCCTGCATCGTCCACCAGTTTGCCCAGTCACCATCAAACCAGAGCATGGCCGGATCGTATTTCTCGATGAGCTCCAAGACCTGGTTCTTCTGGTAGTCGACGTACTCCTGCTTGCGCCCGTCCACCATGATGGTTTGTCCCGGCTGCCCCTTCTTGCCAAGTTCTGATGGGCGCTTCTGGGACGGGTGGTTCCAGTCAATGATACTGTAGTAGAGCCCATACTTGATGCCATGCTTCTTGCAGGCCTCGCTGAGTTCCGCAAGGATGTCGCGCCCTTTGAAGGGAGAGCTCGCAACGTCAAAATCCGTGTGCTCGCTATCCCAGAGACAGAATCCCTCATGGTGTTTGGATGTGATCACCAGATAGGTCATGCCGGCCTCCTTGGCGGAGCGGACCATCAAATCCGCGTCAAAGCCGGCCGGGTTGAAGGTCTTGGCAAGCCCGGCGTACTCGTCACGGTCAATATTGGCCTTGCCCTGGATCCACTCGGCATAGCCGGCGACTTGTTTGCCTTTCCAAATGCCCCCAAGCTGCGAATAAAGGCCAAAGTGGATAAACATTCCATAGTCCGCATCCGCAAACCATTGCACGCGGGCATTGTATTCTTGGAGGGATTCCTGCTTGGGAGCTTCTTCCCGGGCGAATGCAGGCGTGAGCATGGCCAAGAGGCTGATGGCTATTATCCTGCGGACGCTCATTTGTAGTTGTTGGGTATTCATAGTGTAATGTTTGGTGTTTGGATGGCTTTCTTTTCTGTTGTTAAGGGGAAATTCTTTACTTCACTTGCAAGTTTCTTCAGCGGGCGCCTTCAGGGTTGCGCTGAGGTAGGTAGTTGAGTCCTTGTGCTTCACATTTGCCGCACCGGAATACATCAGCTCGCATTTCAAACCGAGTTCGACACAGCGCTCCTGCAGCTTTAGCCCAAAGTTGGATGTGTGCGTGGGGTCTTTTTGCGGTTTGCCGATGGAGGGAGCAGCTCCCTTGTAGCACAGGTAAACGGGCGGGTCATCCGCGCTCACCAGCGCATAGGGGGAATACTCTTCTATCCACGGCAGGATGTTTTCGCGCTCGGCCAGGAACTGCTCAAAGTCGCCTAAGCCGAAAGCGTGTGCACCGTATTTGCTGTTGGGCGTCCACTCTTTCATCTGCTTGGGGTCCAGCGTGGTTTGGGCGTTGTTAACCGCTGCACAATAAAGCCGGGTGGATTCGCGGGCGATGGGGTCCTCGCTCTCAGGATCAGCGAGATCATCATGGTAGAGTAGCCAGAGGCTGGAGCAGGCGCCGGCTGAAGCACCGGCAGCACCAATGCGCTTCTTATCAATGTTCCATTCATCCGCCTTGCTGCGGACGAGCTGTAGCGCACGGGCCGCATCATACAATGGGGCTTTGACGGGCGGCCTGAGGTCCCCGGCATTCTTGGTGTAACGGTAGTTGATCGCCACCACCGAGATGCCCTCTTTCAACAAGGCGGCGGCATCGACAAAGCGGTTGAGCCGCTCCTTGCTTCCATTCTGCCACCCGCCACCATGGATGACAAATACAAGGGGTGTCGGTTGATCAGACTCCGCCCTCCAGAAATCCAGCACATGCCGTTCGTGCTCACCATAGCGCACTTCCGACAGAGTTGGCTTGGGTATCGAAGAGGGGTACTGGGACGCCTTGCCTGTTTTCTTGCGCGGCTTGAGCCAGTTTAATTCGCGCACCTCTCTGGTCTTCAAATCCAGTGCGTATCTCTTGTTGCGCTCGTCAGTAATGATCAGTGATTCTCCCTCAATGTTGGGCCCGGATATGAAGATCCACTGGACGTCTTTCTCCAAATCAGGATCATATTCGATTTCGTATATCGTGGCCTCCCAAAGCACTTTCTTACTTTCAGCATCTCTCGCTTGAACCCGTCCAACCTTGTCAGCACTACGAGGCGCGCAGTATTCGATGCCATCTCGACTAACGGGAGCAACCTTCTCAGGAGCTGCTCGTTTCGCTGTAGCCAATGTCATGCAGGCGACGGAGAACAATGCAGTAAAAACGCATGGTTTGTAGATCATTTGGGACATCTTTGCGATTCAATCTTTGGTTAAGTGATACATGACTTTATAGGGTTCTCATTGAGGTTTCAGGAAAAAAGTCGCTGCGAGCCTGGGCGTCAGCGTGTGCTTTTACCCTTCTCTATTTCAGCTAGCCGCTGCTCCATCTGCTTTACCCGCTCGGGGAATTTTTCGTGGAGGTTTTTCTTTTGAGCCAGGTCTGTAGGGAGATTGAACAGCAAGGCGGGCGCGTCGAGCGGATCGCCCTTCCATTGTTCTTGGAACCATTCAGGCTCCGTTGTGATTCCTCCCGGGCGCAAGTAGGCCCACTCCCCCTGCCGCAGTCCCAATCTGCCGTTCGCGGCATGGTAGACCAGCTCCTTGCGCACCGGCTCATCCGAACGCAGTGAGGGCAGAATATCCAGACTGTCCTCCGCGGTGTCATCGGCAAGTGGTACTTTGACAATACCCGCAATCGTTGCAAACAGGTCGGTGAGTGAAATGGTCGCATCGACCCGGCGTCCCCCGTCGATTCCCCCGTTTGGCCAGCTGGCGATGAAGGGAACCCGGTGCCCGCCCTCTAGCAAGTCACGCTTCAATCCGCGCAGTGACCCGGAGGGGTTGTGCTGATGGGTTTGGATCAACTCACGCATGAACGGAGCCGGGCCGTTGTCACTGGATACAATCAAGAGGGTATCCTGATAAATGCCTGCAGCCTGTAATGCCGCCACAATCTGCCCGACCGAGTCATCCGTCTGGGCAATGTAATCACCGTAAGGCCCGGCCTGGCTCGTGCCATGGAATTCTGCCAAAGGGACAATGGGCGTGTGCGGAGATGTCGTGGAGAAGAAGAGGAAGAACGGCTCGTCTTTTTTGCTATGCTTGCCGATGTACTCAACCGCTTTACTGGTAATGGCCGGCATCACATCCTCCAGCTTCCAGCCTTTCTCCCCGGGGCCGGTGCCGTGGAAATAGCCGCCTCTTCTCAAAACCTGTTTGTTGAGTGGCTTGGCATCAAAATCCACCGGATCACAGGTGAGCCTGTCGTTCTCAATAAAGGCATACGGAGGAAAATTTGGCACATCATCGCCAAAGTAGTAATCAAAGCCAGCTCCCAGCGGCCCGCCCTTGATCGGTCTGGACCAGTCAAAGTGCTCACATTTTGCTGTGCTGGTACTGCCGCCGATGACTGAGGCGGGTGGCTTTTGCCCCCCCTTCCATGGCCACTCCCAGCCAAGGTGCCACTTGCCGATGCAGGCGGTTGCGTAACCCTTGGTCTTGAGCATTTTGGGCAGTGTGATGCGGTCTGCGAGAATGGCCGACTCCGCCCACGGGTTCAGGCGGCCCGCGCGCATGGGTTTTCTTCGCCAGGCATGACGGCCTGTGAGCATGGCATAGCGGCTCGGGCTGCACACCGTACTGGGTGAATGCGCATCCGTGGCCCAGACGCCGGCCCCTGCCAGGGCATCCATATGCGGGGTCTTGACTTTTGATTCCGCATTCAGAAACGAGACATCCCCGTAGCCGAGATCATCTGTTAGAATAATCACGATGTTGGGTTTGCTCGAGGCATCAGCGGGCTCGTCGGCGGTCGTGAAGCCTGCTGATAACAAGCTGGCCAAAAAGCATGCGGCCGCGTTGAGGATGCTGCGTGGTGGAAGGATTGTCATCATTTGATGAACTTTATGATGGTGAGGATGCCGTTGATGATGGCCAACACGATGAAGATGTTCAGCCAGGTCTTCGCACGGGCCTTCTCCTGGATTGCTTTGGCCTTTTCTTCGTTGGCTTCATCGAGGCGCTTCCACAGTTCAGCGCAGTTCGGGCATTGAGTCTCTTTTTCTGTTTCCATCGTCTATCCTGCTAATTTTGGTCGCGGCAGTGCCATATATTTACGCCCCATACTGAGCAAAACATGCAGTTGTTTGCATCCTCATTATTGAGGGGGAAATGCAAATAACCCAGCGATGTTATGGCTCCCTCCCTGATTGTATCAATCGCATGGCTTATCCATCTCCCCCAC
>CAYXEC010000022.1:0-27091 GCA_964463855.1 uncultured Verrucomicrobiales bacterium
AAACCATGCGATTCTCAGGGCCTTAAAAAAGCACGTATTTGTGTTTATGTGGCTCTACGTAAGCGACTTGTGAGACCATTGCAAAACCATGGAAATTTCCCCATTTTTGGCCATATCTGGTATGTTTTCCTGTAAATCATACCAGATGATGTGCTTGGTGCCTGTTGGCCATGATTGAGGGTTAAAATATCCGTTTTTCTTTGTCTGGACACACGCGAAGCGTGGGGGACCTCGGGTCCTGAGCAAGGTTTGCAGCCGTAGCGCGAAGGGGAACCAAGCTCACTTGCGCAGGGCAATGGCGAGGATGGCAATGTCCGCCGGGGTGATGCCGGATATTCGTGAGGCCTGGCCGATGGTGGTGGGCCTGATCGTCGCAAGATGGTGCCGGGCTTCCGCCTTGAGCCCATTGACCTGGGCATAGTCAAAGTGCTCCGGGATTTTCTTGTCTTCCATCCGGTTGAGACGCTCGATCTGGGTCTGCTGGCGGCTGAGGTGACCGGCGTACTTGAAGTCCGTCTCGATCAGGGACCAGAGCGGCGCAGGGGCCTGGTCAAGAATTTCCCGGGGCAGGGTGGTGTAGGAGTTTTCCGACCTGCGGAACCAGTGGTCCAGCTTGACGCCCTCATGGGAGAGGGTGGGGAGGTGGGCTTTTGCAGCCTCCAGATCCTTGATTTTCTGTGCAATGCGCTCAGCACGAAGCCCGCTCACCAGACCATTCTCAACGGCAACAGGGGAGAGGCGTAAATCCGCGTTGTCCTGGCGCAGCAGCAGGCGGTACTCGGCACGGGAAGTGAACATACGATAAGGCTCGGTGGTGCCCTTGGTTACCAGATCATCGATCATGACCCCGATGTAGGCCTGGTCCCGGTGCAGGATGAATTCCGGCTTGCCGAGGACTTTGAGCGCCGCATTGGCACCTGCCATGAGGCCCTGGGCTGCCGCTTCCTCGTATCCGGAGGTGCCATTGATCTGGCCGGCAAAGTAGAGGCCGCCAAGGCGCTTGGTTTCCAGGGTGGGAAACAGCTGGGTAGGGGGGCAGTAGTCGTATTCCACCGCGTAGCCGGGGCGGATGATGCGGGCATTTTCCAGCCCGGGGATGGAATGGATGAAATCCAGCTGCACCTCGTAGGGTAGGGAGGTGGAAACGCCGTTGATGTAGTATTCACGGGTGTGGCGGCCCTCTGGCTCGAGAAAGACCTGGTGGCGCTCTTTTTCGGCAAATTTAACCACCTTGTCCTCAATGGAGGGGCAGTAGCGGGGGCCGGGGCCCTCGATTTTCCCGGCATACATGGGGGATTTGTCGAGGTTGGCGCGGATGATGTCGTGGGTTTTTTGGGTGGTCCAGGTGATGTGGCAGGGAATTTGTTCCACGTGGAACTTTTCTCCCTCAAACGCTGTCAAATCACACTTTTGGGCCTCAGATTCGTGAATCTGGTGGCCATTGAGGGTGTGCACATCGTCTGGCCTGCGGGTGATGGTATCCGCCAGGAAAGAGAAAAAGGGTGGGGGGGTGTCACCGTGCTGGATCTCGGTCCTGCTGAAATCGATCGACTCGCCGTTGATGCGGCAAGGGGTGCCGGTTTTGAAACGTTCCACCTGGAAACCAAGCTCGAGCAGGCTGTCAGAGATGGTGGAGGTGGTATCACCCATGCGGCCGCCTTTTTCGTTTTTGAGGCCCACATGCATGAGGCCACGCATGAAGGTCCCCGAGGAAAGCACGACGGAATGCGCCATGATATGCATCTGCAGGGAAGTGCTTACTCCGGTAATGCGATCATCGCGGGTGAGTAGGCTGGTGACATTGGCCTGGTGGAGGTCAATATTGGGCTCGCATTCCAGCGTGTGTTTGATGCGGAATTGGTAGGCTTTCTTGTCACACTGGGCGCGGGGAGCCCTCACGGAGGGGCCCTTGCTGGCATTGAGCATGCGGAACTGGATGCCCGTGGCATCGGTGTTCAAGCCCATGGCGCCACCCAAGGCGTCGATTTCCCGGACCATGTGGCCCTTGGCAAGCCCGCCAATGGCAGGATTGCAGGACATGGCCCCGATGGTATCGAGGTTCTGTGTGAGTACCGCAACCGAGCAGCCAAGCCTTGCAGCTGCCAGAGCAGCCTCGATTCCGGCATGGCCGGCACCAATGACCAGCACGTCGTAGGTTTTCGGGTAGGTAAACACGGGGGACTCTTTAGCCTTAAATCCGTGAGTTTCAATCTAGAAATAACCACTTAGCCATCATGCAGGCAGGCAATTGTTCCACGTGGAACTTTATTATATCCACACCCTTTTTGTCTGGAGCGACCGCGCGTTATGACCTTGCCTGCATCATTTTCCTCGTATAGCTTATAGCTGGTATGAAGAAGATTGTTGCAGCTGTCGATTTTTCCGATGTCAGTAAGCCGGTCATAGATGCGGCGGTTCACCTAGCAAAAGCGCTGGGGGATGGGCTCCATTTGGTGCATGTCGTGGAAGCTGAGCCTACTTATGCCGCCTACGGGTTTTCTCCTGATGATTTCCCGGCAATGCACGAAATACAGGTGGAATCTGTATCACGGGCAGAAATCAAACTCTCTAAAATGGCCTCTGCATCCGGGCTTGAGGGCGTACAAACCAAGGTAATCCAAGGCCAGCCTCTGCACGCATTGCTGGAATATGCCGAGGAGGTGGATGCCGACATGCTCGTTCTTGGCTCACATGGCCATGGTTTCATGAGCAGCTTGATCCTGGGAAGTGTCGCAGAAGGGTGTGTGCGCAAGGCCCGGCTACCAGCCTTGATCGTGCCCATGGCAAAAAGCGAGGACTCGTAACCCCGCTCGGCTCCAGAAAGAATAAGTCACGCTGTTCTCGCCTGCGGCCTGTTGTTGCTTGCCTTGGCGGAACACTTAAGGCATTCATTGCGGAGCATGTTTGAGGTCAGGGACAAGCCGGAAATGGTGGAGCGGGCGCTGTTGATCCGGATCTACTCTGACAAGCGCGAGGAGGAGGAAGCGGTTTCTCTACTCGAGGAGCTCGGAGAGCTGGTCAGAACACTTGGTATTGGTGTGGTTGAGTCCTGTCTGGTTCACACTCGCGCACTGCACAAAAAGTTTTTGTGTGGTACAGGCAAGGCCCAGGAGCTTGTAGAGCTGGCCAAGGCCCATGAATGCGACTGTATTGTCTTTGATAACATGTTTCTGCCATCCCAGCAGAGGAATTGGGAAGAGCTTGCCAATATCTGCGTAATTGACCGTGAAGAGGTCATTCTGGACATCTTTTCCCAGCGTGCACACACGCGTGAGGCCAGGTTACAGGTAGACCTGGCGCGCATGCAGTATTCTCTACCGAGATTGGCCCGGATGTGGGGGCACCTGGACCGTGAGGGCGGGGGAGCTGGAGGCGGAAAGGGGGGCGGTGGTGCCGCCCGGGGGATGGGCGAGCAACAGATCGAAGTAGACAGGCGACTGGCCCGCACCCGTATTGACCAATGCAAGCGGGAGCTGGCGGAGGTGCGCAAGCAACGCGGAACAAGGCGCAAGGAAAGGGAAAAACAAGGCATTCCATGCGCAGCGATCGCCGGATACACCAATGCCGGGAAGTCGACTTTGCTGAATCGTTTGTCAGGATCGGACGTGATGGCGGAGGATATGCTCTTTGCGACCCTGGACACGACCACCCGCTCTATCGAGCTTCCTGACGGTCAGCCACTGCTTCTAACCGACACAGTTGGTTTTGTGAGAAATCTGCCGCATCGGCTGGTGGAGGCATTCAAGGCCACTCTGGAAGAAGCAGTTCTCGCGGATTTCATCATTCACGTGCTGGACGCTTCATCAGCAGAAGTAGAGAAGTTCTACCAGACAACCACGGAGGTGCTGGAGGAGCTGGGGGCAGGGGATAAGCCGGTGATTACCGTGCTCAATAAAACAGATGCACTCAACGACCCGGTGAAGCTGGCCGGGCTGGAGGTGACTTTCCCCAATACCGTCTCAGTCAGCGCTCTCACAGGAGAAGGCATGGATAAGCTGCTCATGCGATGCAGCCAAATGCTCGCAGACCGGGTCAGCACACAAACCTACCGAATTCCCCAGCGCCGCGGCGACTTGTCAGGGCTCTTGCACCGGGATGCCAAGGTTCTGGAAACGGAATACGACGGCAACGATGTCATTATAAAAGCTGTAGTTCCCGCTAGCATTGCAGGCAAACTGGCCGAGTATCAGACGACCTAGATATGAAAAACAGGATTAGAATTTTTGGATGTTATCTACTGGGCGCATGCCTGCTTCAGGCACAGCCTGATCAGGGCAACGCCAAGACTAATGCTGAAAAAAGCCTCGTTCCGACTCTTGCTGCAGATGCTACACAACAAGATACAGAGAGGCTGGGGGCAGGGGAGTCAGGTGCCGTTACGCCAAGCCTCCCAGAAAATGGTGAAGAGGTGATCCGTCTCCAGATCTTTCTCGATGAAAGGCATTTTGGGCCCGGTTTCATTGATGGCAAGGCGGGCATTTTCACCCGGCTGGCCATTGGGAACTACAATACCAGCCTGGGCCGGGAGCTGGATGATCCCGAGCTCCTGAGGGAATGTCGTCGAGAAGTGTCTCAGGTATATGCAACAGCAGTCGTCCCCGCTTTTGTTCGCGATTTTGTCGACTCGAGCCTGCCCATTGAAAAAGCGCTCCAGGCCGAAAGAAAAGCCATGTCCTACCGAAGCGTCGCTGAGTTCATGGCTGAGCGCTATCACACATCGGAGGACTTACTCGTGGAGCTCAACGGACCAGAAGCAGTTTGGGGCGCAAAGCCTAAAGATGTGTTACAAGTTCCTAACGTTGAACCATTTAAGATAGAAGAGCTGGCGCGGGGCAGGTCTCACACCAAGGACCAGAACCTCAGTGCCAGACATGTGGTCGTCGACACCAATGTGAGACAAGTCTACATTTATCAGCTTCTCTTGCCGAAGGTGGAGGAGCAAGCCCCGGACACATCGCTCCTCGATGATGGGGGCCCCACCGTCAAATTAAACCTGGCCAGACCCAGGTTGGTGGCGAGCTTTCCCATCACCCCCGGACAAATCCAGTTCATACCGAGGGGCATCTGGAATCTGAAAAACTGCGTCGAATTGCCCACCTGGCGCTACGACCAGCTTCTACTCGATACCGGGGTGCGGGGAAACGAGGCGCTGACGATTCCACCCGGACCCAATAACCCTGTGGGTGTCATTTGGAATGGCCTGACCAAATCAGGCATCGGCATTCACGGAACGGACCATCCAAGAACCATTGGGCGCGCCACGAGTGCAGGTTGCATTCGTCTCTCAAACTGGGACGCGGTGAGATTTCCCAACCTGGTGAGGCCGGGTGCGGTAGTGGTCGTCAAATAATCTTGGTGCAATTTGGCGATTCCCACGCGAATAACCTGCAAGATGCGACTTTAAGCACGTGGAAAAAGCAACTCCACGGGACGCTTTCAGGATTATGTCTCAAAAAGATCACTTGCGTGCCGTGCAAAGCTTTACAAGTTCATCAAACTCAGCATAAATCCTATAAATTTAGCAACACCTGATGCCCAAAGACGAAAGTATAAAGAAAATTCTCGTGATCGGCTCCGGCCCGATCGTGATCGGACAAGGATGTGAGTTTGACTACTCCGGAGTGCAGGCTTGCAAGGCTCTGCGTGAAGAGGGTTACGAAGTCATTCTGGTGAACTCCAATCCAGCGACGATCATGACCGATCCGGAGTTTGCGCCGAAAACCTTTATCGAGCCCATCACGCCCGAGGTTGTAGAGAAAATCATCATCAGGGAAAAGCCGGACGCGCTGCTGCCAACATTGGGCGGACAAACGGCACTCAATACCTCCATGGACCTGTTCAAATCAGGTGTGCTCGAAAAGCACGGGGTGAGGATGATCGGTGCCAATGCGGATGCCATCGACAAGGGGGAGGACAGGCTGCGCTTCAAGGAAGCCATGCTCAAGATCGGCTTGGACCTGCCTCAGAGTGGCGTCGCCCACACGATGGAGGAAGCTCGTGTCGTTTGTGCGGAAATTGGCACTTTCCCACTGATTATTCGGCCCGCCTTCACACTGGGTGGATCCGGTGGTGGTATTGCCTACAACAAAGAGGAATTTGAAACCATTGTTCATCGCGGCATTGACCTTTCCCCCGTCAACGAGGTGTTGATTGAAGAGAGCCTGTTGGGTTGGAAGGAATATGAAATGGAAGTCATGCGTGACTGCGCTGACAACTGTGTAGTCATATGCTCCATCGAGAACCTCGACCCCATGGGAGTGCACACAGGTGACTCCATCACCGTGGCTCCCGCCCAGACCCTCACCGACCGGGAATACCAGATCATGCGTGACGCTTCGTTCGCCTGCATCAGGGAGATCGGTGTTGAGACCGGAGGGTCCAACATCCAGTTTTCCGTCGACCCCCAAACCGGCCGTTGCATCGTTATCGAGATGAACCCGAGGGTCTCGCGCTCATCAGCACTGGCATCAAAGGCGACCGGATTCCCGATCGCAAAAATTGCCGCCAAACTCGCAGTGGGTTACACCCTTGATGAACTCCCCAACGACATTACCCGCGAGACACCCGCATCCTTTGAGCCAACCATTGACTATGTGGTCACCAAGCTGCCGCGTTTTACCTTTGAAAAGTTCCCAACCGCCGACCCTGTGTTGACCACACAGATGAAGGCTGTGGGCGAGGCCATGGCCATTGGCCGGACTTTCAAGGAGTCGATGCAAAAAGCGTTGCGCTCTCTGGAGACGGGCCGCTTTGGTTTTGGTTTTGACGGCAAGGGCAAGGAAAACCCAACCTACGAAGAGGTTGAACGCATGCTCCACGTTCCCAATGCGGAGCGCATCTTCTGGCTACAAACTGCTTTTGAACAAGGCTGGAGCGTGGAAGAGGTTTTCGACGCGACTTCTATCGACCCATGGTTTCTGGAGCATCTCAAGATCATTGTTGATGAGGGCAGAAACCTGGCAACCATGGACCTGCGCAAGGCCAAGCGCCTCGGTTTTTCCGACCACCAGATTGCACGCGCCAGGGGAATCTCACAGGATGATGTTCGCGCTGAGCGCATGAAGGCCGGCATTATTCCAACTTATCGCCTCGTGGATACCTGTGCTGCTGAGTTTGAGGCGCACACACCCTATTACTACTCGACTTATGGGGATGAGAACGAAGCCAGGGAATCAGGCCGGAAGAAAATTGTCATTCTTGGGGGTGGTCCTAACAGAATTGGGCAGGGTATCGAGTTTGATTACTGCTGTGTGCATGCCGCTTTTGCCCTCAAAGAGCTCGATTATGAGACGGTCATGGTGAACTCAAACCCTGAGACCGTGTCCACCGATTACGACACCAGCGACAAACTCTACTTTGAGCCGCTGACTCTCGAGGATGTTCTCCATATCTGCGATCAGGAAAAACCTGATGGAGTGATTGTTCAGTTTGGCGGCCAGACACCCCTCAACCTCGCAGCAGATCTCGAACGCCATGGTGTGCCAATTATCGGAACCTCACCCAAGTCCATTGAGCTTGCCGAGGACCGGAAGTTTTTCTCAGCCCTGCTCGACAAGATAGGGTTGAAGCAAGCAGACGCCGGAACTGCGGTCAGTGCCGAAGAAGCTATCAAGGTGGCTGAAAAAATCGGCTACCCGGTTCTTGTGAGGCCCTCCTTCGTGCTAGGTGGCAGGGCCATGATGATTGTCTATGACAATGAAGAGCTCACCAAGTACATGAATGAGGCGGTGGATGTCTCCCCCGATCGTCCTGTGCTGGTGGATCGCTTCCTCGAGAGCGCAACCGAGGTGGATGTCGATTGTATATCAGACGGTGAAACTTCTGTTGTGGGTGCCATCATGCAACACATTGAGCAGGCAGGCATTCACTCCGGAGACTCCGCCTGTGTGATCCCCGCCTTCTCCCTCTCAGAATCCATTAAAGGGCAAATCATCAAAGCCGCAAAAGATCTCGCAAGAGAGCTGGATGTTCGTGGTCTGATGAATATCCAGTTTGCCGTCAAGGATGAGGAGCTTTATGTCATTGAGGTCAACCCCAGGGCCTCTCGCACCGTTCCGTTTGTCTCCAAATCCATTGGTGTGCCCCTCGCCAAACTGGCAGCCAAAATCATGGTAGGCAAAACACTCAAAGAGCTTGGCTTCACCGAGGAAATTCTCCCTAATCACCATTGTGTCAAGGAGGCGGTTTTCCCATGGCCGCGCTTCCCTGGTATTGATATCGTGCTTGGCCCGGAAATGAAATCCACCGGTGAGGTGATGGGCATCGATCAAGACATGGGCATGGCGTATGCCAAAGCCCAGATAAGCGCTTTCAACCCACTACCCACCGGAGGCAATGTATTCTTCTCGGTGAATGATCGTGACAAAGACCGCGCCATTCCCGTGGCACGCGAGTTGGTCGAGCTGGGCTTCTCCATATACGCAACGGGGGGCACCTACAGGCGCTTCAAGGATGAGGGCATAGACGTTGGCCGTCTCTACAAACTCGCGGAGAAAAAACGCCCCAATGTCATGGATATGATGAAGAACGGGGAAATCCAGTTCATCATTAACACCCCTAGTGGTCACGAGGCCAGGGAAGATGAGGTAACCATCCGTTCCGGCGCAGTAGCCAACAAGGTCTCACATTGCACGAACCTCTCTGCAGCAGAGGCCTCTATCCTGGGAATCCGATCGCTTCAGGAAAACGAGCTTACCGTGACCACTCTTCAGGAATATCACGCTGGGTAGGTCCTTGGGGCAACGCCCCTGACAATAAAGCAACAAGATCGAGGAGAGGTGTTGACAACGCGGAATCTTTGTGTAAGTTGCTCACCCGCGCGGCGCTTTTGTGTTTTTTCTTTTATTTGATTACGTCACCAGCACCGCATTGGAATTCTGCACAATAATGTCAGGAACTTTTCGATTGGTGACAGCGCTTCGTTAGTCGTTTAGAAAAAGAACAAAGCGTAATATTAGTAATAATGAACATCTATGTAGGCAATCTGCCATACTCCGCCACTGAATCCCAACTTCGTGATCTTTTTGGTCAATTTGGTTTTGTTAGCAAAACCAATATCATTTCCGATCGCGACACCGGCCGCTCCAAAGGCTTTGGTTTTGTGGAAATGGAAAATTCCGAGGAAGGTGAACAAGCTATTCGTGAACTTGATGGTAAAGACCTTGATGGTCGCAACCTCAAAATCAACGAAGCTCGTCCACGTCAGTAAAACATCTCTACGTTTTCAAACTCAACCAACCCTTCCCTTTATTCTCTTCCCCATAATGCGCCCTTACGCTTGCCGTGAGGCCAAGGGATGAGTAACGCAGGGGATGGTTGGTTTTATTGTTTTACGATACTCGCTCGCAGCACAATATCGCTGCCAATTCTCGAGAAACTCTGCTCCTCCAGCTTAAGACTGGAAGTCAAGTTGCCAAACCCGGAGTAAGGGCCCCCTGTAAGCAATGGAGCATAGAATACCACCAACTCATCGGCCAAGCCTGCATCGAGAAAGGCGGCCATGAGCTTGCCCCCGGCTTCAACCATCACCGTAGTGCAACCCAGTTTGACCAGGGTGTTCAAGGCAGAGTGTAAATCTCCATTCTCCTGAACGAGTGTTCTCTCGGCATATTGATCATTAAAAAGTGTGGCTTTCAGGGGCAGCTTTTCTTTTTTGCCTTCAGTGATAACCATTCGCCACGGCTGTTTCTTGTCCTGTGCTCCTTGAGACCTTAGAGTAAGAGCCGGGTTATCGATTCTCAATGTGTTTCCACCTGTTATTATCGCATCGGAATAATAACGCAGTTGTTGCACAAACTCTCTGGACTCGGGGGAACTAAGCCACTGGCTCTCACCGGGAGGGCGGGTTGTCCGCCCATCAATGCTCATCGCTGATTTAAGGATGACCCAAGGCAAGCCTGTTTTCTGCACTTTGCCAAATGCCCTTATGATTTTGCGACATTCAAGCTCGCAAATTCCCGAGTTCACCTCAATACCCTTGTCCATGAGTATTCGCTCAGCACGACCAGCGTGTCTGGGATTCGGGTCCTTGGTTGCATAGACCACCCTTGATATACCCGCCTCGATGATGGCGTCGGTACATGGTGGTGTTTGGCCATGGCTGCAACATGGCTCCAGGGTCACATAAATCGTAGCACCCGATATATCGTTTGGTGAGTGGTGTTTGAGCGCGTCTTTAATGGCCTGCCGCTCTGCATGCGCGCTACCGGCACGCTGATGCCATCCAGTTCCCAGTACTTGATCTTTTTTTACCACGACCGCACCCACAGCTGGGTTTGGGGATGTCAACCCAAGACCTTTCCGGGCTTCCTGAATAGCCAGCTGCATCCACAACTCGTCTTTGCTCGTGTCAGACATCACCAGAGTATGAGCTTGGCCGGGTCTTTTTGGCAAGCTGTGAACAAGCCTTGCAAATTTGTGAATAGCTTGTCGAAGTCTGTTACTTTCTCTAGAGGCGACTGGAAATGTAATTAAAAACAGCACTCCATTCAGTGCTAATTCCCAGTTTGTTATTTCCGTGGAACACCTGTAGTTACGGTGTGCAACAACACTTTCATTGGGTTATTCACAAGAAGAAGAAGAAGAATGGATGGATGGTTCAAATAATATCTTCATCTATCATGTGAGTAACCATGTTTTTATCCTGAAACGCTTTGGTCAACAACCAGCTTGACCATTGGTGCAAGCTGTGGAGAAATGGAACACCACTCAATCACTGGATGTTATGAGGAATGATGATTTGTTGCACACGGAAAAAATTCTAGCGGAGCGTAAAACCTTCTACCTTGACCTGAAACAAAATGCGCGAGGCAAAGTTGTCAAGATTACCGAGGATGTTTCCGGTAACAGGGATACAATCATGGTACCAGCAGAGATCTTGGGGGATTTTATAGCGGCGCTCAGAGACATTCAGGCTACTTCCGAGGGTGAGTAGAGCTATCCCTCCCGATTGTAAGCATTCAGGACCTCACCCCATAGCTCATGCCATTCTTGTGGTAGGCGAGATGGGCGAGCTGGTTGCCCTGGATCTATTTGTACCATTGCGAGTGACTGGCGGCATGTAACAAGAACATGGTCGTCTCCCTCTCTTTTTATGACGAAGGAGCACCAGAAGCGCACTCGATCAAGTTGATCGAGCTTCCCGTGAATAATGAGTTTGTCTCCTAATTTGGCGGGTATTCGATAATCGATTTCCGTGCGAACCACTGCAGGAAAAAGCCGGCTGGTTTGCATCGACACGAAATCCATGCCCATTTTAGCTCCCAAATGCGTGCGGCATGTCTCAATCATGCGCAAGTAAGCTATATTGTTGACCACACCAGCACAATCCGTGTCAAAGAACATTACATCCTCACGTGTTACACATTCTGGAATTTGCATGCCGACATCAAAGTCCATTGAGCACCTTACTGCAAGCAAGCACTATATGGCTTTGGTGGGGGCTGGAGAGTCCCTCCTTACAGATCACTAAAACGCTTCTTACACTTTGGCTTGCCGAGGCAAGCCGAATGATGCAGATTATCGAATATGGAAAGGTTAACGGGCATAAGATCGATCAATATCGCCCGGTTGGTATATCTACTGGTTTGTGAATTTGTGGGGGCAGCGATGGCCAACCACATGGGTGGACCCGACAAAATCTGGATAGGGGTGATCGCCGGTCTCGTTCTGGCCATGTTCTTCATACTGGTGGAATCATTAACCAAGAAATTCACATTGCGTGGATTCAGCAATGCCACAGTGGGTTTACTCATCGGTGTTTTTTGTGCGTGGTTGTTATCGAGGGGTCTGGTTAAATTAATCGAGGCGACCCTTCAGGATAAGATTGTCCAAATGGATTCCATTACCCTCGTATTGAATGCTTCGCTCTATGCAAGCCTTGGTTTTCTAGGTTCCGTTTTGGCTCTTCGAAGCGGGCGCGATGATTTTTCACTACTCATTCCCTATATTCGATTTCAACAAGAATCCTCTCCAGGGCGCCCATTATTGCTCGACATTAACGCGCTTACCGACAGTCGCCTCTACCCGGTACTCAAAACCGGTTTCCTCGATGGCAACCTTATCGTGCCCCGTTTTGTTTTCGAAGATTTGCACATCATGGCAAACTCAACCAGCACCAGCCAACAAGCGCGCGGACAAAGGGGGTTGGATATGCTGGAACGTATCCAAACCGGCGATCAGTACCAGGTCACAGTTCAGGACTCCGAGACCGATGAAGAGGGTGAATCATCAGATGCCCGCCTTATGTTCATTTGCCGCCTTCTTGGCGCCAAGCTACTCACCTCTGATGAGGGACTGGCCAAGTCAGCACGCTTACAAGGGGTCAAGACACTCAATATCAACGACCTTACTTATGCACTTAAACCCAAGATTGCAGTGGGTGAGCGCATACGCTTGCCGCTCGTTCGTGCCGGCAAGGACGAACACCAGGCAGTGGGTTACATGCCGGACGGGTCCATGATTGTCGTCAACCACGCAGTGAACAAACTCAACACCACCCAGGATGTGACTGTCATTAGCACGCTTGAGACCGATGCCGGAACGATGGTCTTTGCCGAGCTGGTCAAGTCGAGCGACTGACTTGGGAATAAAACCCCAAGCCTGCCTCCAAGTGGTTTTGTCTAGCCTCCGGTCTTGGGGTTGCGCCTCTTTTCGGTTTTTTTATCTTCAGGGGTGGCGTTTCTCATCCCGCCCTTGGCACCAGCTTGTTGCCTCTGCATTTCTTCGGCGCGCTCTGCCATGCGCTCCATGAAGGTTTTCTTACCAGGCTTACCAGGCTTGTTGCGCTTCTGTAGCTCGGGTTCAGGCATTCTGTTCATCAACCAGGTCTGGCCTATGGAGAAGATGTTCTGTGTGGTCCAGTAGAGGGCCAGGGCAGAGGCAAAGTTATAGCAGAAGAAGAAGAACATCAGGGGCATGAGCATAAAAATGCGCCGCTGCATCTTATCACCCGTATTGGGTGTCATTTTCATCTGCACCACCATGGTCACAGCCATGAGGATGGGCAACAGGTTAACAGGAACCTTGTCACCAAGAAACGGCAACCCAAACGGCAGTTCGTAGATGGTATCAGGCATGGAGAGATCATCAACCCAAAGGAAACCCTGCCCCCTGAGCTCAACGGCATATTGCAGCATTCGATAATAACCGAAGAAAATCGGAATCTGCAAAAACATTGGCAAGCAGCCCCCCATAGGGTTGATGTGATACTCCTTGTAGAGCTTCATCGTTTCCTGGTTGAGCTTGTTCGGGTTGTCCTTGTACTTCTCACGCAGCTCTTTCATCATGGGCTGCAGCTTGGACATGCGCTTCATGGTGCGCGTGGACTTGTTGTGAAGCGGCCAGATGGCGATACGGATAAGAATCGTCAGGGCAATGATGGAGAGACCCCAGGACCACTTGTCTGCGGTTTTTGAGAATGCGATGTCGTGCAGCCAATTGAGTACATTGTTGAGTAACACACTAATGGGGGTGAACCATCCATAGTTCATCACCTCGGAAGTGTCGGTTTCCATCTTTTTGAGAACACTGTATGCCTTGGGGCCGACATAGAGCTGATAGGAGAAATTGGCTAATTCACCGGGGCTGATTTCCATTCTTGGGAATGTGAAACCGGAACGAACGGCATATTTGGGCCGCTCCGGGTTGTCCCCGGGTATTCTCACTTCACTTGCCTTGGCCCACACCGAAGCCGAGTACTTGCCGGATGGCCTGATAAGAGTGGTGAAAAACTGGTTGGACACACCCGCATATTCCAACTCCTCAACACTTTCACTGAAGAGCTGGCGCGCATTGCGGAAAAAGCCCTTCTTGAACCAACTGCTGTCTTTGTTGGTGAGCGACCCGTTGTTGAGGAAAAAGGCACCACCCTGGTTTTCCCATTCATCAGGATGAAGCGGGGAAGCAGAGCCGGCAAAAAGGGAATAGTTAGGCAAGATAAGTTTTCCCTTGCCTTGGTTGGTCATGGTGATGGTTAGGTTAATGCTCCATGGCGCACCGGGCTTTTCCACATCCTGCTCGAGGGCCCATTTTTTGGTAATTTGAATACCTTCAGGAGTGGTTGCTTGACAGAAAATGGCATCATCCTCTTTGACGAGATCATAGTAGAGATTGAGAAAACCGTCAGGGCTGTGGCAGATGCCGCCGATGGGCGCGGGGGAGTATTGATTCAGAATCACCTTCTCACTGGCCGCACCGACAGCCAGCTGGCTGAGCATGGTAGCTGTTTTAATACCCCCTCCGTGGGAGGTGATCGCAAACTCGACCTCGGGGGCGCCCTCTGCGTTTTGAGTGGTGAGAGTCTCTATGTTTTCCCCGACAGCCTCCACAGGAGCTTCGTTGACCAGACCGTTACCAAAGACCCTGGAGCCAGGCTCCGATGCATTTGGCTGTTGGTTTGATCCCGGCGTAATTGCTGTTTGCTCTGATGGAGAAGCGGTGTTTTTGAGATCTGCAGGGGCGGGCTTGGGCGGCTCCGGCCTGTAATAGAAATTCAACGCGAGCAGTATCCCGCAGAGTGTAAGTATGATCCAAGCTTTACGGTCCATATGAAATGATGATTGGTGGTTGAGGGAGATTGATGAAAATTATTTTTTAGGCGGTACTGGGTCCTCACCTGATTTGCCCCACGGATGGCAGCGAAAAATACGACAAATGCCAAGCCATGATCCACGAAAAGGTCCATGAATTTTGACAGCTTCCAGAAAGTAGTTTGAACATGTTGGGTGAAATCTACAAATCGAGTGAGAACCGGTGGCGGCCTTGAGCGCTGGATTGATGAATCTTTGGTAGATGCGGATCAAACCGTAGATACAAGCGCTCATGGTTTTGGTCAGCATGTGAGCAATGGGAAAAGTGGTTGGAATCAGACAGTGGATTTGAGCATGCCAAGCCGACGGGCTTGTTTCAACCAGTCGAGTTCGAGTTCAGCACTTGAGGCCTCCGGGGCTCGCCAGCGCAAGATGGTCACGATATAGCGCTTTCCCTCAGAGCCGTCGATATCTTTAAGGTGTTTGGCAAGAATGGCGT
The DNA here is from genome assembly GCA_964463855.1 of uncultured Verrucomicrobiales bacterium. Lineage (GTDB taxonomy): Bacteria > Verrucomicrobiota > Verrucomicrobiia > Verrucomicrobiales > Akkermansiaceae > Oceaniferula. Next base: position 15,028 of record CAYXEC010000022.1, read on the forward strand.
GAATACGTCGCTTGAGTCGATGGCGCACAACCGCATTACCCACTTTTTTGGTAACAATGATGCCAGCCTTGTGGTGAGTTAATCCAGGATCCGTCAGTGAGCTGAGCACCAGGTATTGGCCGCTTTTTGAGCTTCCGTGTTCGCGAGTCTGCGCAAATTCCGCATGCCGGGTCATGCTGTATTTTCTCCTGAGTCGCATGATTTTGGAATGAAGGACGGGAAATGTAAAACGGCCACCTTTGATGAGGTGGCCGTGGAAAAATCACTCACAGTGCATGTATGCTGCGAGACAGCCACTAGGCAGCCTTGGTGTGCTGCTTTACGTGACGTTTGAAGTGGATCTCCGCACCTTTGGGTAATAGGCGCTTGCGACCTTTCTGACGTCTGCGACGAAGAATGTCACGGCCGGCCTTGGAGCTCATGCGTGCGCGGAATCCGTGCTGGCGCTTGCGGGTGCGCTTGGATGGTTGATAGGTGCGTTTCATGGTGAAAGTGGTTGATGGTTCATCAATGAGTTTGAATGGTGCCCGTAAATTCACCGCGGGCGGGCGGGCAACCTAGGGATTTTTCGCCTGTTGTCAACCCGCCATTCGCCCGCATACGCAATTTTCTTAAAAAAAACTCCACAGGGGTCTCATACTTGCTAAAAAAGGCCAGATCATGAGTCATACCAATTTACCATTGCAGTCCTCTACACGCGAAAATGTCAGGGTGGAGCCAGCGACCATTGAGGATTTGCCAGAGCTCGTTCAGCTTGTATCGGAGTTGATGGACATTCAGGGTGATTTTATGGCCAACCCGGAAGCCCATGAACGCGGATTGGCATTGATTCTGGAGCAGCCCAACCGTGGGCGCATCTTTGTGTTGCGTAATGATGATTGCATTTTTGGCATGGTGAACCTCTTGTTTACCATTTCAACAGCTTTGGGAGGCTTGGTGATTTTGCTGGAGGACTTTGTGATTCACCCCAATCACAGGGGTCAGGGCTATGGAACAATGCTGCTCGATTACGTGAAGAAGTTTGCCAAGCAGAAGCATTTCAAGCGAATCACCCTCCTGACAGACAAAATTAGCGCAGAATCCCAGAAGTTCTTCAAAAAAGAGGGCTTTGAGCATTCCAGCATGATTCCCATGAGACTCCTGGTGGATAAAATCTGATCTGCACGCCTGGTAGCAATTATCGGGTGACCGGGATGTCAATCCAGGCAGAGGGCTCATCCTGGTCGGCACAAAACACATCCACCCTGTGGTGGCCGGATTTTTGCAGGGAAGCGGAGATGGTTTGCGATGCGATCTGAGGGCAGTTGCAATCTGAGCTCAGGTGGTTAAGCATGACGATTTTAAGTTTCTCACACGCGACTTCAGACAAGAGCTCAGCGGTCTGATGATTGGATAGATGCCCGTGACGTGAGACAATGCGTTGTTTGGTCGCCCATGGGCGCTTGGTATCACGCTCCAGCAGGCCCTGATCATAATTGGCTTCGATGTAGAGCCCATCACTCCCCCTGAGACTCTCCCGCATCAGTTTGGTCACGTAACCCACATCGCTGACCATACTCAGGCGGGCATTGCCACCTTTGAGGATAAAGCCCACTGGCTCCGCGGCATCGTGAGGTATCCGGAAACTGTTAACCTTCAGATCTCCCAGCTCAAATTCCTGGCCGCTGTGAAAGATTTTCCAGGGGATGGAGCTCTTCATCTTGTGGCTGAGGGCTTCCTGCGTCAAAGCGTTGGCAAAAACAGGTATGGAGCGCTGACGCAACAAGACATCAACCCCCTGTGCATGGTCGCTGTGTTCATGAGTGATCAATATCGCGTCGAGCTGCTCGGGAACAACGCCAAGTGCATGCATGCGTATGACGAGTTGTTTGGCACTCAGGCCTGCATCCACCAAAACATGAGTCGAGCCACAGCGCACCAGCGCAGCATTACCCTTACTGCCACTGCCCAGGACTGCCATACTCATGCCGCTGTGACCCATCGGCAGAAGGCTGGCCGCATCGATTTCATTTTGCAAGAGTGTAGTATTTGGATCGTATAGATTTCTGCGGGGAGCTTGTGCCCCAGAAGTACGATTAAATCTTGTTAAGTCATGCCTCTTGAGGTCAAATGGTGCTTATGAATGTCACGCATATTTTACTTGGATCCACAGCTGCCATCCTCGTAGCTGCGTTGATTTTATCCTACAATGCGATGAGGGGAGGGGAGGCGGAAGAGGGGCGCCGCGCCAGTGCAGAGACCTTGATGGCAGACAATGCGCGATTGCAGGCAGAGATTGCACGCCTGCGCAACACAGATAAAGTCCAGGGGCCCGTTCAATCAACCAATTCTTCGCAGGGGGTGGTGTCGACTGAACAAGTTCTTGAACTGCAGGAACAGAATCGTTTGCTCAAGGAGCAGATTAAAGCAGAGGCAAAAAAAGTAGAACAAGCGCAAGCCGAGGTAGAGGTCATTGTCCAGAGGGAGGCCGGCAAGCAAAACAAGGAACAGCGCCGCGCGGAATTAATTGCGATTGCCACCTTGATGGCCCAGGTCTCGGAGGTCGCTCAAGACCAGGGCATTTTTGTGATCGTTCTTGATGTCAAATTCCCCCAGCAAGTCAAAGAGGGCAGTGAGCTTGCCATTAGGCGTGGCACGGGAATCATAGGCCGCCTCGTTGTATCGAGAATCGATATCGATGGTAATTTCTTTGCAGACCCCTTGCCTGGTTCATTCCCTGGTGGGAGCGTAGACGTCAAGGTGGGGGATGAGCTGATCGTTCCTCCGCGCTAGAGCCCATTGTGACGACCCGATCGCCCATGTTCATTGATCAAACATTGAATAAGTTGAAGCCCGTTTTCAAGGTACTCCACTACTCGTTTGTATTCTTATCCTGTGCGTTGTTTGTCAGTGAGGCGGAGGCAAAAACGGATGGGGATATTCCTCTCAGCAACAAACACAGCAGTGGTTATTTGACATTTTTTTACGACAATGACCTCTTTAACGGGACTGATCAGGATTACACCAACGGTGCCAGATTATCCTATATTACCCAGGGAAGCCCCTCTGTGGATATTGGTTTTATTCAAAACAGTCTAAAGCTACTGAGCGGGGGAGAGGATAGCTCCGAACTCATGAAGAATGTCTGGGGCTTGAATAACCTTTCCGAAGTGGAATACAACTACGGCTTCGCCCTGACCCAGTTGATGTTCACTCCGGAAACTCGCGAGACACCGGAGCCGGGCCCGGGCGAGCGTCCCTATGTGGGGTGGCTGGGGCTTGGTTTTTCCATCCACGCCCGTGACACCAAAACACTGAACTCCGTTGAAATATCCATCGGCACTGTTGGCCCACATGCATTTGCTGAAGAGTCTCAGGATGTCATCCACGATATTCGTAACCTGGACAAGTTTAATGGCTGGGATAGCCAGATGCCCAATGAGCCTACACTCAACCTCGTGCTCAACCAGAAGCGGCGCTGGAATCTATTGGAGGATGCCCGGCTGCCCATGGATCTCGAGATAGATGGATTTCATGAAGCCGGGGTGTCATTGGGAAACTTCCTCACTGATATCCACGTGGGTGGCCTCGTGCGCATCGGCTGGAACTTACCCGTGGAGTTTTCTGATACGCGCCTCACACCTACCGCTCATACCCAGAGGCTGTTTAGTAACGGCGATAGCAATGAGGAGAGGTGGTCATGCTACGCAATTTTTGGAGCGCGAGGCAGTGCGATCTTGCATGACATCACTCTAGATGGCCCGGTTTTCAGAGACTACGATACCGGAATCAACAAGGAGCCCATGGTGGGAGAAGCTTACCTCGGTTTTGGAGTGCGTCGCGGCAACTGGGAGTTTAGTTACGTGCATACCTACAGGAGCAAGCAGTTCCAATCCCAGGATGACCCTCAGGGCTTCGGATCCATGGCGATCAGGAAACGCTTCTGAGACCCGATTGGATAAAATGCGTTAGGAGAGCCTGGTGAAAGTCCTTAGTCTGCTTTCGAGAGCCCTTGTATGTAGGCTAGCAGGCTGGCGGTTTCGTGCACGGTGAAGCTGCTCATCAAACCTGCTGGCATGAGAGAGTTGGGCAAGATATCACGTTTGGCGATTTCTGATTTTTTGAAGGTGCTTTCCTTGGAGGTGATATCGCGGATGGTGACGGTATCTCCCGCTTCATCGGTGACGAATCCCATGTGGGCTGCACCGTTTTTGAGGGTGATTAGATTGGTTTTGAAGCCCTGCGCGATGGCTTTGTTGGGAATGATGATGGCCTCGGTAAGATCCTTCGGCTGGAGAATGTTTGCAATGGAGCCTAGATAGGGGCCCTTGGGGGGTTCATTGGCACTGACGGTGTGGCAGGCGTTACAGGTGGCACGGGTATATACGGCTTCACCCAGAGCGGCATTGCCCTTTTTATAGTTAAGGATTTGGGTCACCGCCTCCTCGGGTGTGAGGCTGGCAATCTTGGGTGTGGTGTCCTTACCGGGTGCCTGAATACCGAGCCTTTTGGCTGCTCCCTCTGCCCGTTGTTTAAGCCCGGCATTGGTGGAATTGAGCATCATACTGATACGGTCATTCAGATAGGGAATCTTGGTCCAGAAAGCGGCCTCCATGAGGCTATGTTGCTGAGCGGCACCCTTGGACCAGTTGGATTCGATGGTTTTGCGGCTGCTTTCGCGGGCCTCGATACCAATGTTTTTTCCGCCAGCCAATTGCAGCAGAGCTTGAGCTGACCAGCGTCCTTTGGCACTGCCTGGATCTTGCTCAAAGTGCTCTGCAAATGAGTCCACGTGGTTTTCGAGCTTAGGGTGGGATAGGATATGATTGCGGACGTCGTCGCGAATTTTACTCGCTTTGGAGTCATTCATGAGGGCTTCCAGAGAACTCATCAGGGCATCAAAGGCTGCAGGGTGATTCAGGTCGAGTAATATCCGGGTGGCCACCTTGTGGGTTTCTGCGGGATTGGAGGAATTTTTAGCTGCCTGGATGACCAGCGGGGTTGCTTCTGAGGGGATGTTTTCCTTCTCAGCAAGCTGGGACAGCAGGGTGGGTAGTAAACTGGAGTCGCTCTCGGCCAGAGTAATGATGCGCTGTAGACCCCGGTCGTTCTGGATGCGGTTTTGACCGAGCAATGCAACCAAAGTGGAGTTTTCTTCAGCGGGAGTGGCAGGACTGGCCAACAACGTGTTAAAGGCATCAAGAATGCGGGGCGACTGTTCCCAGGTCTCTGGTTGATAGTAGGGGCCACGGGTATCGGGCCGCGTGCTCCAGGAGTCACCTCTCCACGCACCTTCGCGATGGTAGAGGCGGGCGAGCGCAGCGATAATATCACGTCGTTTACCCGTATCAGCTTGGGATGAAAGTTGATCCAACAAAGCGTCCACGACTTCCTCTTTGTGCATGCGCATCAGGGCGCGCGATGCTCCGGTGCGGGTGGCTGGATCATCGGAATCCAGTTTGGCAAGTGCCACTTCATGGGCACCGAATTTGGCGAGGGCGCGGTAGGCGGTGTGCGCAATGAGGGGGTCCGTGCTTGAGAGGTGTGCGGCGATGTCTGATGCCAGCTCTGCTTTACCTTGGAACGTGCTGGCAATAATAGCCTCAAGAATGGCGCGGGGTTGGCTGGCTTGGAGTTGCTTGCGCAAAAAGTCATCCGGAGCGGGCCCGGGCTTGCCGGCAGTGCGGGAGTCAATGGCTAGATCACCCAGTGCGCGGGTGACGAAAGGCACAATGGGATCGTCCGCCGGTGTGGAAGCAAATGCTGGCACGATGAGGTCGAGCACGCTCTGGCTGTGCTGGCTCTCGACACCTCTCTGGGTGATGGCGTAGAGAGCGAGGATGCGCTTGCCAAGATCAAGTGAGTTGTCCTGGGCCGCCTCAAGCAACGCCTTGGTGGTTTCATCACTAGGCTGGCGGCGCAGCAAGGACCTTTGTGCAGTGAGGGAGCGAACATGACTCGGCGAGGTGCGAATCAGTGTGACCAGCTCTGCATCACTGAGTCTGGCAAAGTCGGGCAGAGGGGTGGGTTGCTGGCCGGTGGGAGAGACCCGGGCGATGTATCCATGCTCAGGGCCTTTCCAGCTAAAACTGGCGGGGCCTTTCCATGAAGCCTGGTAGATGTTGCTCATGCCATCGACATCGGCGTCGGTGGGACGGGACATTTTAATCAGGATTTCCGGCTTGGCGGTTTCCTTGAAGGTGGCACCGGATGGCTCAAGGATGTGGCGGTAAGAGCCCTGGCGTCCCCAGTCGCAGGTATAGGGACGCTTGTTCCAGGCCTCGGGAATACCGGGCTCTGAGAGGTAGAAGCCACCCACACCTGAGCCGCCACCGTAGTCGGCAAGTGGTGCAACACATTCCTCGGCAAAATTCATGTAAAGGCGTGGGTAGCCATGATCCTCAAGTCCGCTGAGGTGGTGCAGACGCACATTCCAACCACCGCCATCGTTGGTGTTGTCACGGGCAAAAAGATCAAGGGTGGGTGTGATGGCAATACCGTAGGTGTTGCGCGTGCCGTCTGAGAAGGTCTCCATGCCAGTGCCATCCGGACGGAAGCGCACCACCCCACCGCCGCGCATTTGTAGGGTGCGGCCATCCTTGCCGGTGGCTTTCATAAAACCGAAGTCACCCACAGCGATGTAAATCCACCCGTCAGGCCCCATTTCCAGACCGTTGGTGGTGTGATCGGCAGGCCGGTCCTCATAACCGAAGGCGATGCCTGAGATCAGCTGTTCACTGGACTCGGAGATGCCGTCGCCGTCCTTGTCGTGAAAGGCGGTGATGTGCGGTGGGTGTAAAAGATAGAGGCGGTCATAGTCCCACAGTAAGCCGCGAGGGGAGTCGACATCCGACACAAACTGCGTGACCTCGTCTGCCCTGCCGTCTCCATCCGTGTCACGAAGACGCAGCACTCGTCCGCGTCCCGGATCCCGGCCGACCGAGCCGTTTCCATCAGATGAAACATAGAGATCGCCGTTTGGTGCCGCGGCCACGTAGGTGGGGTAATTGGCCATCTGCCAAGGTGCAAACAAGCTCACATTAAAACCATCAGGCACAGAGACATCCTTGAGTATCTCTGCCTCCTCTGTCGCACTCAAACGATGCGCATGAGGTGGATAATTACCCGACTTTTTGTAGTCCTTGGGAAGGGCGGCAGCCTGTTTTTGTTCAATGCGGGGGAAGAGGGGGAGCTGTTTGCCATCAGCACCATAGAGGCGTATTTCCCAGAGGCTTGGCCAAAGATCATTCTGCTGGGCGAGGATATTGAGTTTTACAAAGCGTACGCCTGTGACGGAGAACTTGTCCCTGCGTGTACCCGCAGAGGCGTTTTGAGAAGCATCGAAGGCCTTGTGCCACGTCTTACCATCAGCAGAGGTTTCAATACTGTAGCGCATCCATTGGCTGCGCATCTCCCACTCGATTTCAGCGCCAGCCAGTGAGACTGGTTTTTCAAAGGCAAGCTGGATCCAGGAAGGCTTGTCACCTGAGCTGGCACACCAGCGGGTCTTCGGGTTACTATCGACCGCGTGCCAGGTGTGGTTACCCTGATTGCTCTGGGTGCTCTGGGCGGTGAGCCGGACAAAAAGGGCATTGGCTGGAGGTGGGCCTATTTTTTTGCCCGGGCCCTTACTTATTTGCCCTGCTTTTTTTTTTACCGGTTTTGCTGGAATCTCGGTGATCGTATTTGCGCCGGTATAAGCAGTCATGTAGCCGGGCTGATCAAGCTTACCGCATGCCCAGAGGGTGCCACGGGTGATGAGGTTGAGATACTCCTCGCTTTGCACCACCTCATTGTAGTGGCCGAGCGACGTGGAGAAGGAGGGGGCCCCGTGCTTGGTGTTCACCCATGCCACAATGGCGGAATCAACAACTTCCTTGCCGCCTTGGTTGTATTTCTGGGTACCCATGGCAAGCGCATGGGCGTCAAAAACCTCGGCATTGTTGTAGAGCTCTTCCTTGCCGGTGACCCAACCTTTCATGCCCTTGGTGATTGGGTGCTCCTGGTCGACGATATCCACGGTGAGGGGAACGTGAGGGCCGTGGCGCGTTGAGAGCAGGCCGATGTGTTGAGCCCATTCCTTCACACGGTAGGAGTGCATGGCACAGTGCAGCTGGACCGCAGGAACGGTCTTGTGTGTGTTGAGGATGTTGGCGATGACTTGCGGGTCCTTGTTGCCGGCAGCGCATTCATCGTGGATGACGACATCATAACCCTTGGCCCAGTCCGGATCCTTGAAAAAATCGAATGGCGGGTCCACTGATTTGTCCGGGGTCCAGAGGACATCCACCCGGACATTGGCACGTTTTTGCAGGCCTGATGAGATGATTTTGTGCTGTGCCCCGTAATCGTGGCAACAACCTCCGGCAATGAGCAGGGCTTTGATGGGTTTTGCGGGTTCGGCTGTGGCCGTGAAAGAGCTGGCGAGCAGCGCGAGGCTGGAGAGGCAAGCAGGGATTGAGTAACTTAGAAACATAGTCTTATGGAGTGAATTGAATGCAAATGACGCTAATCCATACTCATACAAAAGTCGGATGTTGCAACATTTCTTGAAAAAATGAACCCATCGAGCTTAACAAAATGTTTCGAACTGTCTATCCCCCGTTTGAGCAGGTTTTTAAACCGGACCCATGCATGGTGCGGCCCGGCTCTTTTCGCACTTGCTTCTTGTGGTGGCATTTCTGATTCTCCTCGGCGTGAGTCAAATCCATGTCATCACCGGTTCGGATGAGGGAAGTGTGGCGGAGGCGGCACTTGCCCTCTACACCAAGCTGAAGCCAGAAGGTGGAGACGACTTTTCCCAAGAGATTGTCGATGGTACGGTTGGCAATGCCGAGGATGCCTTTAGTGCCTGTAGTAATGTCATCGAGGCTTTGCAGACCCTGCCCTTTTTTGGTGGTGGCAAGACGGTGTGGCTCAAAAATGCGAATTTCCTCGGCAGTGATCGTACCAGTGAGGCAGAGCGCGCCAAGGATGGCGCAGAGGCACTTATTGGCTGTCTGGAGGAAGGTTTGCCGGAGGATGTGCATTTTCTCATAAGCAGTACTGCCATTCACAAGGGCAGGAGGTTTTATAAGTTTCTCAGCAAGGTGGCGGACATTGATGTGTTCGATAAACCGGACGTTGGCCGTGACGGGTGGCAACAGGAAATGATCCCGATTGTCAAAAACAAGGCGGCGGAGCTGGGCTTGAGTTTCTCCAGGCTGGCATTGGATCTCTTTATCACCTTGGTGGGTGTCGACACCCGGCAAATCAGCAGTGAGCTCGATAAGCTGGATGTGTATCTCGATGATCGCCGGGAGGTCAGCGAAGAGGATGTGCGAATGCTTGTTCCGCTCACACACGCAGGAGTGGTGTTTGAAATCGGAAACGCCCTGCAGAGTAAAAATGCGGGGCGGGCATTCGAGCTGATAGATCAACAACTTGCTCGCAAGGAGAGCGCTATCGGAATTCTTCGTGCCTCGATCATCCCTACGGTGCGCAATTTGTTCATGTCTGCGGTGGTCAGCCAGGGGCGAAGTATTCCCAGTAACAACTACCGGCAATATGCCAGTGCGCTGGACGCCTTACCGGCAAACGAACGTGCCTGGTTGCCCCAGAAAAAAGCCGGGGGAGTAAACGCCTACCCACTCTTTCTTGCCAGCCAGAATGCCCGGGCCTTTGGTGTGGACAAACTGGCACAAGCACTCAAGGCCTGTCTGGATGCGGACAAGTCCCTGGTGACATCAGGTCTAGATGAACGTACCGTGCTGCATCGTCTCGTGGCAACCGTATGCACATCCTGACCCATTCTGTTGTATCGATATGAAGACACTCGCTATTGCTGCCATTACAGGTGTTATCGCCGGTTTGCTGGGCGCGCTGTGTGGGATAGGAGGTGGTATTGTGATGGTTCCGGCTTTTGTAACAGCTCTGGGATTTGATCAAAAAAAAGCGGTGGCGACCTCTCTTGCGGTCATTGTCATTGTTTCCCTGGTTGCCACGCTCAATACTTCTTTGCGCAAAGAGGAGGCCCTCATCGACTGGCGGGTCGTGGTAATGGCAGCCGCGGCAGCCGCTCTGGCAGCGTGGTTTGGAACCGACCTCATGCACAAGCTCAGCAATCAACACCTGACCCGTCTTTTTGGTGTCGTTTTGCTCGTGTTCGGTATCAAGATGCTACTCAACAAATAGCTGCATCGAGAGCTACCCCACCAAGCCCACGAGTTCGCTGGGCTCATGAAAAAGGAAATTCGGGTTTGCCCCCACAAGGGCCTCGGGAGAATTGAACCCCCAGCCAACAGCGGCTATTGGAACCCCTGCTTTTTTAGCCGCTTTGACATCGCGAATTTCATCACCAATGTAAATGATGTCATCCGGTTCGATGGAAAAAGTCCTGCATATGGAACGCAAGTGCTTGGCTTTTCCGGTTAGCTTTGATGTGGATGAAATGAATGAGAAAACATCCTGCATGCCATGATGCTCAAGGAACAGCTCGACATTCTCCACTGAGTTTGATGTGAGGATTCCAAAGTGCTCACTTTGCTTGCTGAGCTGTGGAAGAACATCACCCATGCCATGTATCAATGGTAAACGACTGATGCGTGATTTGAGTATTCGCGTGCCTGTGTAGAGGAGTTTGGGCACAAGTCTTTTGGGAACGGCCAGATGATCCAGAAAGTCGCTTAGCTTCATGTGGCGAAGGTAGTGAACTTCCTCCTGCTCGATGGTGCGAAGATTATGCTCACCCGCGATTTGGTTATAAATACTCAAAGCCTCATCCAGCGTATCAGCAATGGTGCCATCGAAGTCAAAAATGAGGGAGCGATACTTCATTTCTCATGAACAGTATGTACAACCATAGCTCATTTTTTATATTCTACGATGGAAAAAACCAAATGATCTGTCAGTGTATAAATCGATATTATATCCATGGATCATATTCGCCCAAGATTCAGCCCAACGCTCATTATCTTCAGTGCGCTCTACATGGCGATTGCCATCATGGCTGCCGTCAGACAAGGCAACACCGAGTTTGTGTTTTATATTGTGGTGATGGTTGTATTGATCACCAGCCTCATTGTTGTGCATCAACGCGTGAATTTCTCGGATGGTGTTCTCTGGGGGATGAGCTGCTGGGGCCTGATGCACATGTCCGGGGGGCTTGTGCACGTTCCCGAGGCAATTACCCAAAACGGAACGCAGCCGGTTCTCTATTCATGGTGGATCATCCGGGACTGGCTGAAATATGATCAGATCGTGCATGCTTATGGTTTTGGCATCACCACCTGGGCGTGTTGGCAGATACTCAAATCCAACATCAAAAAACAAACCGGTAAAATCCCCCGGGCAACTTACGCGCTATGCATTCTGAGTGCCGCCGGAGGCATGGGTTTCGGCGCCCTGAACGAAGTGGTTGAGTTTATCGCTACACTGACTATTCCAGATACCAATGTGGGTGACTACAACAACACCGGGTGGGACCTTGTCTACAACTTGTTAGGATGTGGCCTGGTCGCGATTCTGATCAGACAGTACGACAATCAGAAATCAGAATAGTGGCATTCTTAACATGCCACTTTACATTCCAACCATCGATGAGGCACCCGTATTCCCTCAGGTCCTCACCCTGCTGGTAAGCAGGGCGTGGGTCAGTGGAGAGTGTGTTCTCGATGAGTGTTTTTGTCTCTGCGGGCAACGTATCACCACTAGCCCCTTGCCAGTGCACGTCGAGCTGAATGGGCCTCTCCTTGGCAAAGCCACCGAGCGCATCAGGAAGCGAGTCGCAGTAGGCGATGTAAGGTTTGATATCGAGCACCGGAGTCCCGTCCACCAGATCGACGCCCTTGAGTCTGAGGACCGGCCCGTCCGGGTGATCATGGTCGATCTCTTTGAGTGCAACGCAGGACAGGCCGATGGCATTAGGGCGGAAGGGTGAGCGGCTTGCAAAGACACCAACCCTCTCATTGCCACCGAGGCGTGGCGGCCGTACCGTGGCCTTCCAGTTGTCCTGTAAAGACTTGTGAAAAACAAAAACCAGCCAGACGTGTGAGAATTGTTCAAGTCCTCGCAGGCAGTCTGCATTTCGATACTCAGGTTCAAATAT
>CAYXEC010000023.1:0-26739 GCA_964463855.1 uncultured Verrucomicrobiales bacterium
CCAAGATTACATAGACACCTTGGAGCGCGCCGGCTTCGAGCACATCAGCAACTGTGGCTGGAGCCTGGGCGGGGTCGACCAGCTTTATCAACTCTATTGGAACGCGGAAGACAAGTCCGTGGCATCCCTGTGCTTGTGCGAGCAAGGCAATGCTGCATTTTCCTACGTCACGATCACATCAAAGGACATCGCCAATGGCATATGGAGGACGACAAACTTTCCGTTCTCCCCAACCTTGAAACCCTGCCCCTCCGTACACTGGAACCAAATCAGCTGCGTCAATGAGTGTGTTATCAAACTACTTCGACAACATGGCAAATTCCTCCACAAACAAGGTTTTGTGGACGATGACCTGAGCATCCCCGATCCGGATCACCTTGAGGAGGAGCTCGAGCACGAACTTCGCAAACAGATCGACCACAACCTCCAACAGGGCATCATCACCCCCACTGGGGAGGATCATTTCAAATACACGATTCGCGGGCTTTTCTACCTATGGCGCCAATGCATCCGCGACATGATCCGCTTGTGTTGAAGCCTTCGCCCAGACCTCAACTGGAGACAAAGACCCCGGAATTCCATGAGGAACCCGGGGCCGTCGGTGTAATTCTTATTGCCTTGAGCAATCTAAGGGCAGAGGACTAGGAATACATCTTGGTATAGTACTCATCAGCCATGCGGTCCGAATCAAAGAATGGCACTACCTCATTCATGCTGTTGAGAACAACTTCCCACCACTTGTCGGGCTGATCGTAATAGGCGGGGAGAACTTCTGTCTCCATTATCTGGTAGAAACCGAGCATATCATGCTGGTCCCGGGCCTCATCAGAGAGGGACGGGTCAGCCTCAGGAATAATAAATGAATTGTGCCCGTCTTTGGCGAATTCGCATACCCAGCCATCATGAGTCGACAAGTTAACACTTCCGTTCATGGCCGCGCTCATGCCGGACGTGCCGGACGCCTCGCGGGTGACCACCGGGTTGTTTAACCAAATGTCAGCGCCGTCTTTCAAGAGCTTGGACAAAGACAACTCATAACCGACAAGCACCCCGGCATTGGGGTATTTTTCCGTGATGTGAATCAGGCGGTTAAAGGTGTCAATGGCACCCCAGTCCTTGGGGTAGGGCTTTCCAGCCCAGATAATTTGCACCGGACGATCCTCATTTTGAAGCATTGCTTCAAAACGCTCAATGTCGCGGGTGACAAGATCAGCCCGCTTGTAATCTGCAAAACGGCGCGCCCACACAATGGTGAGATAGTCAGGGTCGAACAAACGGCCTGTCTGATCAGCGACTTCTTTGAATAACAATTTCTTGAGCTCACGCTTGCGCTTGCAAAGTGCTTTGGTGTCACCAGCTGCACGGGCAGCCTCAAGCTGGGGATCAGCCCAGTATTTCTTGTTTTGTGCGTTGGTGACATGATCAATCTCGCAGATCCCCTCGTAACCCTTCCACATTTCTCGGGAAACTTCCCCGTGTAATTTGGAAACCGCATTGGCCCTGTGACACATGCGTAGCGCCACAAGGGTGTGATTAAACTCATCTTCCTCCTCGCTCATTCCGCAGAGATTCCTGGCCTCCTCCTCACTCAACCCATTGAAGAAAGTGAACTTGTGGAGCAGGTCGAAACTGGATTTCTCATTACCGGCCTCGACAGGTGTATGCGTAGTGAATACCAGGCGTTTCTTCACTTCATCGAGTGAACCATGCTTGGCATACAAGTGGAAGGCAGCTGAAAGCGCGTGAGCTTCATTCATGTGCCAGACATCAGGATCCACCCCCAGGGTCTCAAGCAAGGTGGCACCCCCGACCCCAAGCAGGATATACTGGGCGATGCGGGTCAAAAAATCAGAGTCATAGAGGCGGTGTGAAATAGTGCGCGACATGACGTCGTTTTCATCAATATCCGTCGTCATCAGGAACATCGGCGCCGTCCCGAATATGTCGGCTGGAAGATACATCACCTTGACCCACACATCATGGTCGTGAATCTTGATGGTGAACTTGATGTTGGTCTCCTGCAGGAAGTGATAGTTTTTCTTGCGTTGCTGCACTGCCATCTCGCGGTGATCGCCACGGGTTTGGTTGTAGTAACCATATGTCCAGAGAATACCGATGCCGATAAGGTTCTGCTTGAGGTCATAGGCGCTGCGCATGTGCGAGCCGGCAAGAAAGCCAAGGCCTCCGGAATAAATCTTGAGAGTCTGATCAATCGCAAACTCGGAGCTGAAGTAAGCAACGCTCTTCTGGTAGTTCGGATTGATTTCGTAAGGGTGTTGATAGGGCTCAGGTAAAAAACTCATAATGTCAGAATGGGTAGTTGTGGCATTGAGCGAAAAAATGCCCAAACACACGCGCTCTGGATACGCCCATACCCCCACTTAGCCAAGGAGTAATTGTGTCTTATTGAGAGCACGACTGGACGACATTTCACCGGCCCTCGCTGCATGCGAGGGAAGGCAAATGAGACAATTGCGTGAGCAGGATTTCTACAGCCTGACCTCAAAAAAATCCAGCATCACAGCACGACAGACCTGTCGCTTGAACTCCGGGAGCCATTTGAGCTTGAAGTTTTCCGGCCAAATCCATTTGTAGCGTCCAAACTCGGGGGTTTTGTGACCGTCAAGATCGATGTCCGGCGCACTTTTCTTAAGCCTGCACAAATAGTAGGTCTGCTCCTGACCATCAAAGCGCATCTTTTGTTTTTTGACCTGATCCGGGTAAAGATAGGTGTAACCACCACGCTTTTCCAATACTTTGTAGCTTTTCCAGGGCAAACCTATTTCCTCCTCCACCTCGCGAGCCAGCGCCTTGATCATTTTTTCCCCCATATCCACTCCCCCTTGAGGAAATTGCCACGCCCCTTTTTTGTTGTAGCGCTCACACACGAGCAGTTTCCCCTTTCGGTTCAAAATAAGTGCCGCGACGTTGGATCGGTATGTTGCCATGACACACAGACTCATAAACGTTGGCGTTTTCGCAATCAAGGTTTTGACGAAACTTTGTTGTCAATGAGTCGTGATGGCTGATATTGCAACCAACATGAAAGCCGCCATATTGAAGCTACCCCTCATAGTTCTGGCTCTGTCGATTTCTGCTGGCCATAGCCGCGCCCAATCCGATGAAGAGCCCACCAAGGACAGCGCGTCCGAGTCGGTCGGGCCAAAAAAATTCTGGCAGGCGGACCTGCCCGGCGGCAGTTACACAGTGGCATTGGAGCATATCGTATCCATCAGCAAGCATCGCTCTATTCTGGATGGCAAAACCTGCGTCACCGAAGTCGTCATCGATACCAGCGGCGGTTCCCTGGCGCGCTTCTATCTGCTGGAATCCGCGGTCCGGGACACCCACCAATCCGCCAGCAAAGAACACCCCGCTGCAAGCCATGCTAAGACTGTTGATTTCCTCTTATCAAACGCCGCTGACCTCAATAAACTCTACGATAGCGCCCGCAGCGCATGGATTTCTGCCAAGGGCAAAAAATTCACCATCCATGCTCAAAAAACAGCACCCCCGGATCATTAAGCCCTGCCCGCCATTTTTTTCATTGTTTGATTGCCATCTTTTAACTCTCGGGCATTGTGGATAGCGTTATGGCTAACGCAACCAACGTTCTCGCGAATGGAATCGAAATCACCGGCTCCATCAAATTCAGCAATGACATGGTCATTGACGGAAAAATAGACGGTGAAATCTGCTCAGACAAAGGCAAGGTCACGATCGGTGAAAACGCCTATGTCAAGGGCGACATCAAAGCAGGTGAGGTCAAGCTCTTTGGCAAGGTCAAAGGCACGATTACATCCGATCGCTGTGAGCTCAAAACTAAATCCAAGCTGGATGGCGACATCAAAACCAAGATGCTGAGCATGGAGGAAGGAGCCATTCTTTCCGGTCGCACTGAGATTGGCAGCTGAGCTCGTCATTGCTCTCTGTTTACATATAGCCGGCATTGCGATGTCGGCTTTTTTCTTTGCCTGCATCCACTGCAATCTGGCTCCCTCGTTCGCCCAGACTCCTGCCCGCGTTATTCAGAAAGCCGGCAGGCGCGCGCTCTCAACATGGCCACCACCATTGTGAGTCACTCCTCCTGCAGCGACTTCTCGCTGGGCTGGGGCTTGCCTGCGATGGAATACCAATACCCTGCATTGCTTAAATCTGCCTCAAGCCAGCATTTCGAGCATTTCCTGCTCTGAAAGCCCTTTCATCATCGGTTGAGCTTCATCGGCCGTTTCTCCCATCGCAGCTGTGATCATGCCACGTTTCCTGTCCTGCAGCTTCAAGATTTTTTCCTCCACAGTGCCTCGCGCAACAAACTTGTAGATCGTGGCAGGTTTGGTTTGTCCGATTCTGTGGATCCGGTCTACAGCCTGGGCTTCGACCGCAGGATTCCACCAGGGGTCAAACAACACCACCGTGTCAGCAGCAGTCAAAGTCAGTCCATATCCCCCCGCCTTGAGGCTGATCAGAAAAACCGGCGGCCCCTGCGCAGACTGGAATCGCTCCACCTCTGCTGCCCGATCACGAGTGCTGCCGTCAAGATAGCAATAATCCACATCCTCCGCATCAAGTTCACTGCGTATCAATGCCAGCATGGAGGTGAACTGGCTGAAGACCAATACACGGTGTCCTCCGCGCCGGGCCTCACCGAGAAGCTCAACGAGGCGGGCAAGTTTAGCCGAAACATGTTCAACTCCCTTGCTTTTGATCCCATCATCCACGAGGCGCAGGTCACAGCAGCTTTGGCGCAGCCTCAACAAGATGGTCAGCATTTGCATTCTGGCAGCTTCCGTGCCGGAACTGTCTCGAACCGCATCGATCTTCTCCTGCCCATGGCGCAAAATGCCCTCGTAGTGCTCGCGTTGCATCGGTGAGAGCTCACACCAGACAATATTTTCAATTTTCGGAGGCAAATCCTGTGCCACCTCTGTTTTCACCCGCCGCAGCATGAAGGGCTCCGTTCGCCAGCGTAACCTCTGCAATGCTGCCCGGTCGGGCATATCAGCAGCACAAGGCAGCTCATACCTTTTGCGAAAATCCTCCTTGCCGCCGAGGTAGCCCGGCATCAAAAACGCAAAGATCGACCACAGGTCACCCAGACTGTTTTCCACCGGTGTACCGGTGATGGCAACACATGCAGCATCAGCAGCAGACTGCCTCACTCGCCTCGCAGCTTTTGCTGCCAGCGTGCCTGGATTGCGAATCGCACTGGCTTCATCCAATACCATGGCGGCCAAGGGCAAACTCTCATAGTGAACCACATCCTTATCAAGAAGAGCGTAACTGGTAACGATCAAATCCGCCGATGCCATCACCTCATAGTATTCCTTTCGCTTTGCTCCATGCATGATGAGAACATTGAAATCCGGAATAAACTTCTCTGCCTCATCTCGCCAGGTAGTCAACAAGGTGGCCGGGCAAACCACCAAGGCCGGCAGCTGCTGCGCATGCGCTTGATGCGTTTTCCATAGTTTGAGAAATGCCAGGGTCTGCAATGTCTTTCCGAGCCCCATATCGTCAGCCAATAAAGCTGCCCGCTCGTTGAGCGCCCTTCGGTAAAGCCACCGCACACCCTCGCGCTGATATCCACGCAAGGTGCCGGCCAAAGCAGCGGGCAGATCCGGCACCTCCTGCTCAAGCTTTTTCTCGTCCGCCCCGTAGTGAGCACGCAGACGGGCCAGATAAGCAGCTTGTTTGGTTGGAAAATAGTAATGCCCATCCTCCTGGCGCGGATCGGCATCAAGCAGGAAACCACTGATGAGCTCGGCATCGAAATGGGAAATCACCGCCTTTGCCCCTCCCGGAACTGTCATTGTCCGGCTTCCTGACTGCAGCATCCTGCCAACCACATCCTTGTCGAGGGCACGGCCAGCCAACTGCCAGGTAAGATCACAGGCCAGCCAATCGTTGCCAGCACCACGGGGCTCAATATGAGGCGTGATACGCTCAATACGCTGCTCAATACGCGCCAGCTTCTGCTCCGTGCTCACCTGCCACTGCCGGCGCAGTCCGGGCAAGACAACAGTGAGAAAATCCATCACCTCGTCCTCTCCTCTCAGGAGCATTCCGCCGGCTGCGTCCAAAACTTCAAAACCGCTCTCCATCAACACGGCAATGGCTCGCTGCTCATGCTCAGGATTACGAACAAGCCATTTGCCGGCCTCACCGGAGTCGACTGGAAACGAAATGTCGGGCTTGCTCGATGATGCCAGAACCACGCCGGCATGCTTTGCGTATGTTGCTTTCAAGCGGGCCTGCAGAGCACGGGTGGAACCGGCTATCTCGAGCTCTATGACCGGCTCTCCCTCGTGAATGTCGAGACCCCCCAAATCCCCGGGCAGCTCGAAGAGCTGAGACAGGGCTCCGATTGCCGCAACAAAATCTGCCAGCTGCATTTGCAACCACTCACCTTTCAACAAATCGGCCGGATCAAGAGGTCCGGAAAGGATCCGGGTCAGCTCTTTGCTCCCTTGAGAGTCACTCGCAATGACCAGCTGACATGAATGCTCCTGCCAATCTGCAAGGGCATCGCCCAGCATGATCAACTCTGAGCCTGAACCGCCATCCCCTGCCTGGCCCAATCGAAACCACATCATCTCACCCTCGAGCTCAAGTTCCAGGCGTGGCCGCAAGGCTGCCGTGTCAATATTTGTGAGCTTATCACCACGAAAAACCCGGGAATGGCCACCGAGGGCCCGGTAGAAAGCGGCCAGTTGATCCTCGGAGAGCGAGAGCACTGCGGGCCCCACCTTGCCAAGATTTTTGGCAAGCCACTCGGCAAGACGGTAATCAGCAGTTCTCAGGCATGTGTCTTTGCTTATCTTGATGTGCACGGAGCCGATACCAGCCCCGGGAAACCTTGGGGAAATCCGCACTTCCATGGGCACTACCTCGGCAGGCGCGATATCACCAACCCGGTCATGATTCGCGGGTTTTTGCTCTTTAACCTGCCCCTCAGCCCGTTCGACGACAGCAGCCAATAACACGGCAGCGGCATGCTCACACATGGCCCCGGTGGAACGAGCCATTGCACAGCTGCAGAGGTTTTTGACATGCGTTGGGCCGAGAACCTTGACAACCACCCGCATCGGCTTGCCAGACCCTACCTGGGCTTGAAACACCCTCCCCTCGCTCGTTTCCTTGGCGCTCACCGCGGCCACTTTACCCAGCCTCAGCATGGCACGGGCTTCTTTGAAAACCCGCCCCCCGGCTGCCTGACCTACCCATGCCTCAGTAATAACCATCGCTTACGACAGTCAGACTGACTCATTCCCACCACAGTGCAATGCCACGTTTGCAGATCATGCGTTTTTTGTCTTTGGTCGGGCGTGGGAATTGTGCATCCTCAAATCCTCTCTGGGATCGCAAAGATTCCATCATTGGAAAACATGAAAATCATCGCCATCGCCAATCAAAAAGGAGGTGTAGGCAAGACCTCAACTGCCATCAACCTCGCAGCAGGCCTGGCCCACCGTCAGCAGCGCGTATTGTTGATTGATCTCGACCCTCAGGCGAACGCAACCAGTGGTCTCGGGCATGAACCGGATGGTGATGACAGCATCTATCACCCCCTCCTAGGGCAGTGCAGCCTGGAGGAGAAAATCACTCCCTCAAGACTCGCAAATCTGTCGCTCATTCCATCCGGCATGGATCTCGCCGGAGTGGAAATCGAGCTGGCACGCATGGATGACCACCTTGTGCGATTGCGCAAGCTGCTCAATGATTACAAAAAGCATGACGAGTTTGACTTCTGCATCATGGACACTCCTCCATCTCTCGGGGTATTGATGACATCGGCATTGGCTGCGGCGGACGAGATCCTCATTCCACTGCAATGCGAGTGGTTCGGCCTGGAAGGGCTTGCCAAAATTGTTCAAGTCATTCAGCAAATTCAGGATTCCGGAGCCAATCCGGATGTTATTCTGGAGGGTATTATCATGACCATGTATGACGGCCGCACTAATCTCTCTCGCCAGGTGGTTGAGGAAGTCTCCAATTACTTCCCTTCCCAGCTTTATAAGACGGTCATTCCCCGCTCCATCCGTATTGGAGAAGCCCCCAGTCACGGGAAAACAATTTTCGAGCATGATCCATCCGGCAATGCCAGTGTCGCCTACGGCAATGCAGCTGATGAATTTCTCACCCGGCACAAGATCTTTGCCCCGCCAGCTGCCGAAGGCTTCCGGGATACCGCCACATTTTAGTATCGGCCCCAGCTTCGGCATTTAACCTGAGGCAATACCCGCAAGCCGACCTCAATACCATATTTCGCAAGATCCGGGATGCCCATGCGGCAACGCCAGATCATTGCACACCTCCTTCAACATGTCCCCTACGCCCGCACAAATTGGTTCCCGCGCCCAACTCAGCGTTCTCAAAAAAAGCGCGCCGGGCTTCTTTCTGGATTCCGGGGGTGAGCTGGGAAACATTTTATTACCTCACAATGAAGTCCACGGTCCATGTGAAGTGGGCGGGCAAGTGGACGTTTTCATCTATTGTGACTCCGAGGATCGCCCCGTTGCCACCATGAAGCGGCCTATCGCCATGCCCGGTGAGTTTGCCTGCCTGAAATGTGTCTCTGTAACCCCTATCGGCTCATTTCTTCATTGGGGTCTCCCCAAGGACCTCTTCATTCCCTTCAGGGAACAAAATAACCGCCTCGAGGTCGATAAATCCTATGTGGTATACGTTTATGTCGACCCTGAGAGTGATCGCATCGTTGCGAGTCGGCGCATCAATCGTTTTCTCAGTAAGGAGAAACCAGACTATGCGATCCATCAGGAAGTTGAGCTCATGGTCTATGCCAAAACAGATTTGGGTTACAAAGCCATCATCAACGGTGCACACAGCGGGTTGCTTTTCGCCAATGAGGTTTTTGGCAAACCGGCCCCAGGAGAGAAACTCACCGGCTATATCGCCAAGCTACGCAAAGATGGCAAAATAGACCTGACCCTTCAGCCTCCTGGAAAAACCATCATTGAGAAGATGGATGATCTTGAGGCACGCATTGAGAAAGAGCTGGCCGCCCGCAAGGGCTTCTGGTCACTGTGCGACTCCAGCCCTCCAGAAGACATTTATCAAGCGCTCGGTGTTAGTAAAAAAGCGTTCAAGAAAGCCACGGGAGCACTCTACAAAAAACGCAAGATCACCATCAGCGCAAACGGCATCAGATCACTATGATTTGACATTATGCGAGATCGCGCCGGTGCAAGCCGATTAGGGAGATAACCACCAGTGCCCCTCCCAGCCAAATTCCAAGCCCGGGTGCCTCACCCGATACGAGCAAGGAGGACTCGATCACTGCACATACCGGCACCAGAAAACGATAACCGGCGAGCAAATTGACCGGGAACAAGCTTGTCAGGTGATTCCACAAACCGAATCCAAATGCCGAGACAAAAGCCAGATAAGAGGTCAACAACAGCACTTTGGGCGTAAACAGTGCAGGCAGCTCGGACCATGCGGAAAAACCACTAAGCATGAACAGGCATCCACCGATAAAGAGACCATATCCCGTTGCCGACCTCGCCCCCATGGTCTTGAGAATTCCTTGCAGTACGATAAGCCCCAGCGACCCACTCAAAGTACACATGCAAAAAAGAAAACCACCCAGCACTGCCTGACCAGAACCCGCACCCGGGCGATATACCGCAACCAGAACACCTGCTGCACCCAGCACAATCATCATCCACTGTCTTCGAGTTGGCCATGGCGACTTCAGAAACAAGGGAGCCAGCAGCAGCCACCAAATGCTTCCGGACCCAATCAACAATCCCCCAAGCACCGCACTGGAAATGGCCAGCGCCCAATAAAACAACGCGTATTGCACATATGTCTGGGCACAGGCAAATGCGAGCAAACTCGGCAACGGTGTTCTGCCCAGTTCCTGCAGTGGCCTTCTGGCCAGCAGGAGCAAAACAGCACCTCCGAGCATGAACCTGGCACCGGCCAGCACAAATCTGTTCGACATGCCTGGAGCCACCCCGGCATCACCCCACTCCGCATAGATGGCCTTGATGGCCGGGAAGGCACTCCCCCATAGCAAAGCACAAGCGAGTACGGCAAAAGGCAGTATTCGTGATGATATGTGCATCAGTCCATGTGAGGAGCCCTAGACAGGAGAAGTCCTGGCAACGTAGACGGTGCTTTGTGATTGCCTGCCCAGGATGGGGTTTTCAAATGGAACAACATGTGTCTCACAGCTGGCAAACACCTCACTAAGCTTTTGGATAAATGAATCCTCGGGAGGATCATCAGACCACAGGGCAAACACTCCACCGGGATGGATCTGCTCCGTCATTTTTTGGAGCCCGCGGCAGCTGTAAAAATCAGCATGCGCCTCGTTGAGCAAATGCTCCGGTGAATGGTCAATGTCGAGCAAGACAGCATGGTACTTCCTCTCCGGATTCTGCGAGTCAAAACCCACCCCCTCTTGTTTTACCGCACGTTGGAAAAAGTCCCCGTGTTCAAAACGGCACCTCGCGTCCGCCACCAATTGCTGACCGAGTGGAACAAGACCTCTTTCATGCCATTCAATAACAGGTTTCAAATAGTCAACGACTATGAGTTGCTGCGCGCGTGGATGAGCCAAAGCCGCCCTGGCTGTGTACCCCAGACCAAGACCTCCCACGATAATATCCAAGCCCTGCCGTGGGAAACTTCCGGATGCAGCTTCCAGCCCCAACTCGGAGAGGGCTTCCTCAACCACGGTGAATAAACTCGACATCAGAAAGTCGGACCCAAGCATGATCTCATAGACCTCGAGATTTCCGAGCGTCTGCATGGTGCGCCGTCTCAGAATGACCTCCCCCAAGGGGGTCTTCTGGTAATCAAGCTCTTCAAATTGTGGTCTCACAGCTCAATTCCTATCTCATTAAGGGGGTGATAGACAGAAAAAGATCTGCATTTAGGCCATACTGGAACAAGGATTGCTTTATAATGGGTGAAATTTGTGATTTTGGGCACGCTTTTTGCTATGTTTTTTTTGAGCTTAGCAATAAGTGGATTTTTTGTGTACCCATTTCCAAGAATTTTATGGCTCTGCCACAGAATTTTGCATGGATCACATAGGTCTCTGTGGCCAGGCTCATTCCATCCAGACAAATACCGAACTATGAACCTAAATCATCGTACTAAAAAAATCGTTACATCCCTCTCTCTATTGTTTGCCTCAAGCATGGCTGCACTTGCAGAGGAAGCGGGTGCTGTTGCCGCCGCCACCGACTCAGGTGACACCTCTTGGATACTCACATCCACCGCCCTGGTCTTGTTCATGACCATGCCCGGACTTGCTCTCTTCTATGGAGGACTGGTTCGCTCAAAAAACGTTCTCTCCGTCATGGCCCAATGCTCTGGCATTGCCTTCATGGCCTCCATTTTATGGGTGGTCTGCCTCTACAGTCTCGCCTTCAAAGGCGGCAATGGTGGCTGGATTGGCAATCTGGATGCCGCCTTCCTCAAGGGCGTCACCACTGACACCACCTCGGGAACCCTGCCTGAAACACTGTTCATCATGTTTCAGATGACCTTCGCCATCATCACGCCCGCTCTCTATGTGGGAGCTGTGGTTGAGCGCATGAAATTCAGCGCTATCCTGCTCTTCTCCGCCCTCTGGCTCATTCTTGTTTACGCACCCGTCTGTCACTGGTGTTGGGGTGGCGGCTGGCTTGCCGAGAAAGGCATCCAAGACCTCGCAGGAGGTATTGTGGTCCATACCACGGCTGGTGTCAGCGCTCTGGTCATGGCCATCATGCTCGGCCGTCGCCGCGGTTTCCCCGAGCACCCTCATCCACCACACAACCCTGGCATGGTCTACATTGGTGCTTCCATGCTCTGGGTAGGTTGGTTCGGCTTTAATGCCGGCAGTCAGGTCAGTGCTGGACAAGGGGCAGGCATGTCCATGCTTGTTACCCACCTCTCCGCAGCCACGGCAGCCGGCGTCTGGGGCATCATGGAGCGCATTTGCAACGGCAAGGCCAGTCTTGTCGGCATGGTTACCGGCCTGATCGCAGGACTCGCCACTATCACCCCTGCTTCCGGCAATGTAGGCCCCATGGGCGCCATTGCCATCGGCGCCATCGCCGCCATCGTCTGCTACTACGCGGTGAACCTGATTCGCATCAAACTGAAAATCGATGACTCCCTCGACGTCTTTGCCGTCCACGGTGTTGGCGGAATTCTTGGCACTATTTTGTTATCGTTCTTTGGCCAGAAATCCCTGGGTGGTCTTGGCAATTTGGAACCAATGGGCAAACAGCTCGGCATTCAACTCACCGGCCTCGGAGTGACTGTCGTCTGGTCTGTCGTAGCCACCGTCATCATCATGCTGGTCACCAAGGCCCTCATCGGCATCCGCGTTGAGGATGAGGAAGAAGATCGCGGCATGGACCTCACCGAGCATGGAGAGGACGCCTACAGCGAATTCTAATCCTGCACACACGGCTCTCAGCCAAAGATGACTTCATCAGACAAGCCACTCGATATCCTCTACCGGGACGAGTGGCTTGTCGCTGTCAACAAGCCGGCCGGCTACCTGGTCCACCCTGCTGATGAACCCGGGA
The DNA here is from genome assembly GCA_964463855.1 of uncultured Verrucomicrobiales bacterium. Taxonomy (GTDB): domain Bacteria; phylum Verrucomicrobiota; class Verrucomicrobiia; order Verrucomicrobiales; family Akkermansiaceae; genus Oceaniferula. The sequence continues at coordinate 12,558 of CAYXEC010000023.1, forward strand.
AGGACGACCTGGTGGCGATGAAAATCCTGCGCGACCAGATCGGTCAGCGCGTCTACAACATCCACCGTCTTGACCGGCCCACCTGCGGGGTCCTGCTCTTTGGCATTGACCGTAATGCAGCACGCGCCCTACACCGTGCCCTCGAGAGACATCAGGTGCGGAAAACCTACTGGGCGGTTGCGCTTGGCAATGCTCCCGATGAGCCTTGGGAATGCCATCAGCCCCTGCAGAAAGACGATCACGCTCCCGTTCGCGAGGCCCACACCAGCTTTCAGCGCGTATCCACTGCACATCCACCGGAACTGGAGCACGAGCAATACTCCACCCTCTCTTTGATCGAAGCCACTCCCCACACCGGTCGCTACCACCAGATCCGGCGTCATCTGCTTCATCATGACCTCCCCATTGTCGGCGACTTCCGCTACGCCGGCATCGAAACATCCAATCATCTGGGCAAGCTGCTCGGCACCGGCAGCCGGATGCTACTCCAATCGAGCAGCCTCGCATTCCAACATCCGGTCACTGAGGGACACATCCTTATTAAAGCACCCGCCGACCCCATCTTCCTCAAATGCTTTCCCCGCCTGTGAGCAAAAAGCCGAGAGCGGGATTGCGACACTGGCAAAAAAAGAACCCCGCCATTTAAAAATCCGATTTGTCAAAGCCCTGAGCGTGCACCAGAATAAAACATCGTGCCCGGCTCGCCATTAATATCACCGCCCAGGCTGCTTGCATGGTACAGGTCGGGGGCTATTACCCGCAAGCAATGGCTTGCGGGCATGCGGCTTCAGTTAGTGCAAGCCCTGAGTGAGATATCAGAAGATATGGCTGACCCCAGAGGAGCGTTTCTCGAGCGGCTGCGCTGCCGCAATGCTGCTCGCAAGCTTGCCAAAAAAAATTCCGAAGCCGAGTTGAGGGAGGTATTCATGAGCCTCAGTCAACTCGATGACTTTCCTCCGGCCAACTACCTATGGAATGCAGACCAGAGGGAGACTCCTATCTACAGCATGCTGCGTGAAAAGCGCGCCCCTGTACTCAAATTCAAGGAAGTGCAAATTTATCGTCTCAGCGCCAAAATAACCATCGAGTATGGCAGCCTCAAACCCCGCAACCGCGTCGTGGAGACCATTCAGCTTCGCAGGGACTGGAGAGGCATCATGGTCGTTGAGGACCGTACGAGCCACGCCGGATCCTGACCGGCCCCAGAATCTTCATCCTGTGAGAGGCAAGGCAATTGCCAGATTTCACACCCATGATTAAGGCTTTCTTTTTTCCATTCATTCTGATGTTGAAATGCGGCATCGGGAGCTGTAGTGTAAAACTATGAAAATGAATCAATCAGGACAAATCACTATTCCCAAAGTCATCCGTGAAAAATTCGGCCTCGAGCCGGACGCCGAACTCATCGTTGAGACAAGCAAAGATGGCATCCTCATCAAGCCCATGCCCACCCACCGCGAGCAGGTCAACCAGTGGTTCAAGGACGAGCACGGTGACGAGCTTGCCACACTGACCACAGACCAGATCATGCAACTGATCCAGTAGCTCAGGCCGCTGGCTTGATCCCATCCATATTCACTCCAAGGCCGCCCGGTTTGGCGGCCTTTTTTTGGGCCATGATCATCGGCAGATTCACTTTTCAAACACCATGAAGTGCTGCCAGGGCAAATGATGCCTGGTGTGGAGATGGCGCAGTCCCACCTCTGCCATCTCCTTGATGCACTGGGCCTCACTCATCTTGTGCAATGGCTTGATGGGAACCGCTGGATCTTCGGCGCGATATTCCAACAAATAAATCCGACCGCCGGGCCTGAGTGCATGCACGATGGACTGCATCATCTCGTTAGGATGGGAAAATTCATGGTATGAGTCCACCATGATCACAGCATCCACGCTCTCCTCTGGAAGCTGTATGCAATCCACTTTGCCCAGTCGGGACTCCACATTGGCAACTCCGAGGTGCTCGGCTTTCCGGTTAAGATGCTCGACCATTTCCGGCTGAATATCAATGCCTATGACCTTCCCCTCGGGCACGAGCTTTGCCAGGCGGAAGGAATAATAGCCTGATCCGGAACCCACATCGACGACCGTCTCATTGGAGCTGAGTTCCTGTGCTAAAGCGTGCATGACCCGGTTCGTTGCTTCCTCGGCCTCGCGCTCGGGACGCTCGAGCCAGTGGATGGCGGTGTGCCCCATCACATGGGAAATCTCACGCCCGAGATAAAACTTACCAATGCCGTCCTTGCTTGCCTGACCTTGATTGTAAGCATAAGCCGTGGGAGCATAGGATATCGCTGTCGACTCCGGCTTTTCCTCTCCGCTGCTACTGATCTTGGCGTCTTGAACAGCTTTCCTGTCCCTGACCCCGTCGAGATAAACCATACCTCCTATCACCAGAAGCAACAGAATGACATACCATACAAGCCGCTTACGCTCTGCGGTTTCCATGAGTGTGTTCATAGCATAGATCAGATCAACATACAAACTTCCATTACTCGGCTTCATTACCTGGTGTCACCAACCACATCCCCTTGCAGGCACAGGCAAAGCGAGCTAGCCTCACGCGCATGGATTCCATCACCCAGGCAGCACTCGGCGGTTTGTGCGGCGAGCTCACACTGCGCAAGCAGCTCGGCTGGAAGGGTATCGTATGGGGTCTCTTCATTGGCACATTGCCTGATCTGGACATCATCGTCTATCCATGGCTCGACAAGATGCAGCAACTCGCCTGGCACCGGGGCATCTCTCATTCCCTTCTTGCGTGCTTCGTGATGGCTCCACTACTCGGATGGCTGCTGGCAAAGATCCATCACAAAAAGGAAGTGACCTACAAACAGGCTAGTTGGTTTGTTTTCATCACCTGGTTCACCCACATCCTGATTGATAGTTTCACCTCCTACGGCACCCAGATCTTTGAGCCTTTTAGTGACCACCGCTTCGCACTCAACAACATGTCCATTATCGACATTGCCTTCACACTGCCGATGCTACTTGGCCTGTGTCTGGTTTTGTTTTGCAAGCGCGAGTCAAAGGCCCGCACAAGCATTGGGCGAAGTGTCGTTCTCTGGCTTTGTATCTACACGACAGCGAGCTTCACTCTCAAATACATGGCACAGAGCCGCTTGGCGCAACAACTCCAAGCACACGGAATCGTGGCTACCCGCACCATGACCGCCCCCACCATATCAAACATATTCCTCTGGCGAATGCTCGCCGAGTCTAAAGGACAATATCACATCACCTACTGGTCCCTGTTTGATAGCCCGGACCGCACACCGCATGTCACTAGCATGCCGCATGGGCAGGAGGCGCTCGAACCATTCCGTGACCGTCCCCAAGCCAAAAAACTCATCTGGTTTTCCAAAGGTTGGCACAAAATAGTGGCGGACCCGTTGAACTCCGGCTCCCTGTTGTTCATCGACATGCGTTTCACTGAAATCGTCCACCCACAGAGCAAGGCACCTGTCTTCGCATGGCATCTGCAGGATGAAGATGGCGAGCTGGCTTTCCGTCAAACCTCGTTTCGCAACAGAACCGATGCTGGAGAAACCCTTGATTACCTCTGGCAACGCATCCGGGGAGGTGCCCCGGAATGGATGACCGCCCCGTGGCCCTGGGAAAAAGGCTCATCCACGGCAAGATGAGTCATGTTGCGTTGCATCCGCAGCCAATGCCATTGACCTCGTCAGGCACTGCCGCTACTTTCTGCCCTAATTTAATCAACCACTTCCAAGCATATGCCCTCATGCCAGCCAAAAACACACTCTTTGGAGGAGGCGATCGATTTCCTCACACTCTGTCATCAGGAACTTGGATGGGATGAAACCAAACTCGCCGAGAGACAATCTGCTGCCAGGGAGTCTCACAACAACGCCCAGCCATGGGAGCCCAGCTTTGAGGAACTTGAGCATGGCGCTCGTGTTGCCTGGCGCAACAATGCTCGCTGCATTGGCCGCCTGTTCTGGGAGTCCCTGGAAGTGCGTGATCAACGCCATATCAGCGATCCGGATGACGTTGCCGATGATCTCATCGAACACATTCGCATCGCAACCAATGGCGGCAAAATCAAACCACTGGTCAGCATCTACGCTGCTGAGGACAACGAGGGTGCGCCAATGCGCATCTGGAATCACCAACTTTTTGGTTACGCAGGATATGGCAGGCAGCCCGACGGAACATACCTTGGGGATCCAAAAAACGAGGAGTTCACCCGTATGGCCTGTGAGATGGGATGGCAAGGTAAACGCACGGATTTCGACTTGCTGCCATGGATTATCCAGAGGCGCGGGGAGCCCGCCCGGCTGTATCCGGTTCCTGAGGATGTCTGTATGGAGGTGCCGCTTCGTCACCCCAGTCTGGAGTGGTTCGCCGAGCTCGGACTGCGATGGTACGCAGTGCCCATCCTCTCGGACATGAACCTGAGGCTTGGCGGCTTGAACTTTCGTGCCGCCCCCTTCAACGGATGGTATATGGGCACGGAAATCGGCTCCCGGGATCTCGGTGACACTGGGCGTTATGACCAGCTGCCCGTCGTTGCGGAAAAAATGGGTTTGCTGGGCAGCAAGCCGGAAACCCTGTGGAAAGACCGGGCTCTGGTGGAGCTTAATGAGGCGGTATTACACTCTTTTGCCGAGGACGGCGTGCGCATCGTCGATCACCACCGGGCCTCGTCCGAGTTCATGCGCTTTGCACAAAGGGAAATGCGGCATAAGCGGCTCGTCTCTGGCAACTGGAGCTGGCTCGTGACTCCCATGTCCGGATCCGCCACCGAGGTTTTTCACCGTGGATGGAAGGACCATCAATATGTACCTGACTATCAGCTTCAAGCCAAGGCCTGGGAAGTCGGCGCCTGAGAACCGGCAAGCTTCTCTAGTCCAATGCTGAGCGCAGATCCTTGGCCGCGGAGCTTACATCCGGCCGTGTGTCCAGCTCTTCATCAACAGGTATCTGATCCTCAATGACAGGCAGGGATTCAGCGCTTAACTCTCTGGGCACAGCTTCCGCAGCCTTTACGTCCCCAAGCCTCGCGTCCTCCGCAGCTGCACCAAGCTCGGGAAACTTTCTCGCTCCTGGAACCACTGATCGCTCAAAAGAGCCCACCGCACTGTTGTAGTTTTTCACCGTGGTCTCAAGGTTCTTACCCACCTTGCTCAGGTGGCTGGCAAAGACCCCAAGCCTCTCGTAGAGGGTCTTGCCGATGGAGGATATTTCACGTGCGTTCTGTGCCAGGGCCTCCTGCCGCCATCCATATGCCACGGCACGCAGCAAGGCAATCAGGGTGGTGGGTGTAGCGAGAATGACATTCTGGTCCACTCCCTTTTCTATGAGGCTTGAATCCTCACCGAGAGCCGCGGAGAAAAAGGCCTCACTGGGCAGAAACAGCACAACAAACTCAGGCGTGGGGTCAAACTGCTCCTGATACTTCTTACTGCCGAGCTGCTGGATGTGGGTGCGCACCTGGTTCGCATGGCGCGCCATGGCGGCAGCGCGAGTGGCGTCGTCATCCGCCTCAATGGCATCCAGATAAGCGTCCATCGGGGTCTTGGAATCCACCACCACCTGCTGGCCGGCGGGCAGCTTGACCACCAGGTCGGGACGCAGGCGTCTACCCTCATCGGTGGTGGTCGTGGTCTGGGTGACAAAGTCACAGTGCTCCTGCATGCCAGCCATTTCCACAACCCGGCGCAGCTGCATCTCACCCCACTGGCCACGCCCGGTTGGCTGGCGCAGAGCCTTGATAAGTCCCTGAGTGGCCTTTTCGAGCCCCTGGTTGGACGCGGTGATTTGAACCATGTGCTGCTTCAGCTCTGCCTTATACCCCTCTCTCTGCTTCTGGTTCTCATTGATCTGGGCCTGGACTTTTTCCAGTGTCTCGGAGATTGGTTTGACTAACTGCTCGACAGCTGTTTTGCGTTTCTCAAGCTCATTGGCCGCTTCCTGCTGCTGGGCCTTGAAATTATTTTTAGCCATGGAGAAAAACTGTTCCTGAGTCGCCTTGAGTGTATCGTCAGAGAGGGCCTTGAAGGTGTCTGTCAGGCTCTGCTTGGCTTTCTCCAGTAATGCTTCTTTCTCGACGGCCGCCTTCTTTTCTTCCTCCAGACGAACCTCTAGTTTGCCATGGGCCTCACGCATTGCGGCTTCATTCTGCTGGAGCTGGGTAAAGCGGGCATCGAGCTTTTCGATCTCTCGCGCGGCCTCCTCGTTGCGCTGCTGCTCGGCCCTGAGCTTCTCAGCAGTGATGCCAAGGCGAGCCTTGTTTTTGGCAGACACGATCAACCATGTTATCAACATGCCCGCACCAAATCCGGCTATGGCTGTCACAAGAGGAAGTTGTTCAGGATTGGTCATGATGCCTCGGATCGAGTAGAGTTTTACTTGCGGTGCGTGAATCCTGCGCCATAGTTCGGGCAACATCCATGCATGGGATAGCATTAACCCCACGGAGCAGGGATGACAACTCATTCAAAACAAAAAGACATTATGGCCCACGAATTACCTGAACTAGGATATGCATACGATGCACTGGAGCCGCACATCGATGCGCGCACCATGGAGATTCATCACAGTAAACATCACGCCGCCTATGTTGCCGGTCTCAATGGAGCCCTCGAGGGCAACGCTGACCTTGAAGGCGTATCTGTCGAAGCCCTGATCCAGAACCTCGACAAGGTTCCCGCTAATATCCAGACACCTGTGCGCAACCACGGTGGTGGCCACTTTAACCACAGCTTGTTCTGGAAGGTGATCGCACCCGGCGGAGCTTCCACCCCATCCGGCGATCTCGCTGCCGCCATCGACAGCAGTTTCGGTTCTTTCGAGAGCATGAAAGAAGAGTTTGCCAAGGCGGGCGCGACCCGCTTCGGCTCAGGCTGGGCATGGCTTGGTGTGAAAGAGGACGGATCACTCGCCATCTCCTCCACTGCCAACCAGGACAATCCTCTCATGGGTGACTTTGTGGGCGCCTGTGGTTGCAAGCCCATTCTCGGTCTCGATGTCTGGGAGCACGCCTACTATCTCAACTACCAAAACCGCCGCCCAGATTACATCGCCGCATTCTGGAATGTGGTCAACTGGGACGTGGTTGCAGAGAACTTCTCCAGCGCCAAGTGCTGCGGAGGCGGCTGTGGGTGCAGCTAGAATTAGCCCCCCTGATTGCCCATCAAATTTACAAACGCGGTCATGGCGGACACAATCGCCAGACCGCGTTTTTTGTTATTGGCCTGTGCTGGAACCGGGCTGATCAAGCGGATCCGTTGTCGCTTCAGACTCCTGACTCCGCTTCAACTGCCTGGAAGCTGCTTTAGCCTCTATGGTCCGTGGCCTGTAGTCGGTGAGATTACTCATACCGAGTGTTCTGCCGGTGGTTTTGATAATGCTCCCGGGAATTTTGGCGACACTTCTCACAAGCTTGCAGGAGGGCAGCAGACAAAGGCACGAAAAAACAGCAATGAGGCGGATGATACAAGCAGCGCGAAGTGATTTCATAAAAAAATAATTGGAACATGATCAAGCTAAGGCATCACCCCCATCCGTCAATGAGCAACTACTCTGCTCCTTGTCTTTGATACTGCTCAATGGCAAGCTTGATCCCCTTGGCCTTGTGCAGGGTCTCCTCATATTCTTCATCAGGATCAGAATCGGCCACAATGCCCGCACCCACGTGATAGCACAGGCTATCACCATCCCTCACCAGAGTACGGATCGGTATGTTGAACTGGCTCTCCCCGTTGAAGCCGATGTAACCCATCGCCCCCGTATAGAGTCCTCGTGGCACCGTCTCGAGCTCCTCGATGATTTCCATGGCACGCACCTTGGGCGCCCCGGTAATGCTGCCGCCTGGAAAACATGCTGCCAAGGCATCGAGATGATCAACCTCCTCACGCAAGGTTCCGGTAACCGTCGATACCAGGTGATACACCTGCTCCAATTTTTCCAGAGACAGCATATCGGCGACCCGCACACTGCCAAACTCGCATACTTTGCCCAGATCGTTGCGCTCCAGGTCGGTGATCATGATAAGCTCGGCATTTTCCTTTTCCGAGTTCAGGAGCTCTCTGGCGGACTCCTGGTCCGCCTGCTCATCTTCATAGCGTGGACGCGTGCCCTTGATAGGACGGGTCTCCACCGACCTGCCACTCATGCGCAGGAATGTCTCCGGCGAGGAGGATAGCACCTCACGCTCGCCCTGGCTCATCCAGCCAGCCAACGGTGCGGGAGTTTGCTCGCGAAGGTGACAATAGAGTGGAAACAGGGAACCACCGCTCGTTTCCGCGCGATAGCACTGGGTCAGATTGACTTGATAAATATCACCAGCGGCAATGTATTCATGAATACGTCGCACTCCCTCACGATACTGCTCTTTGGTCATGCATGGCTCGAAACCACTGATGGTGGTCTTTTCCTGCGGGTCGGGCTTGCGAATACTGGCTGCGAGATTACCACACTGCCACCATTGCTTGCGGTCATGCTGGTAGACAAGCATCTCGGGATAAATGCCAAAAGAGAACCCCCCTTCGTAGTCAACCCATCCACAAGCCCCGCCAGCCGGAAACCCAAGTGAACGCGCCTGCGCATCCCACCGGTTCATGGCCGATCGAAGGCGATGCCTGTCAGCCTCATTACTGATAGCGCCCCGAAGGGTTTCCACGGGTCTTGCCGCAATGATGGACACCGGGGCATGGCTGCGCAGTGGAACATTACCAGAAGTATCAAAAAACACCAAACCCGGTAAATGCTGCAAGCCTGCAGCCACCTCGATGGGTGCCATATCCAATTCCAAGGGCTGGGGTGCCTGCACGGAAAATGATTCCTTGGCACTACCCCTGTCGATTACAGTCTCATCCACGCCACCCAATCAAAGGCCAAACACCGGGAAGCGCAAGCACACATCACAGCAGCAAGTGTCAGGCCCTCCCCTTTTGAGATGTTTTCTCTTTGCCTTGCCTGAGTGGACGCCGTAGGGTCCTACATCTGAGCTGAAACTTCAGCTCGCTGAGAGAGGCTCCGAACCAAACTGGCCGAACTTTATGATTTCCTGGATAAAAAGCACGATGCCACGCATGCTCGCTCCATGTACTGTTTTCGTGGCTACCCTTTGCCTTGGAGATCAGGCGAGAGCACAAAACCCTTCTCAACCAACCCACTATCACACGCACTACAAATATGCGCTGCAAGGCGTCAACATACCGGTGGTTGACTTTGAAGATGCAACACTGCGCGAGGCGCTGGACGTTCTGGCTCTCAAGATTGAGCACGCAGCAGAGAAAAAAATTGTGCCCAACTTCATCATTCGCGATCCCACAGGTGCGTTCAACAACCGGAAAATCACCCTGAGTTTAAAGAATGTGCCAGCCAGCGCCCTGTTGGGCTATATTGTCGACATGGTCAGGGGATCTGTGCGCTATGACAGGTATGCCATCGTCATCACACCCCTTGGGGCACACAGATAGTCAAAGCAAGCGGAACATATCCCCCCTGCTCGTCTAAAGAGACCTCCTAGATGGCAAATTGATTGATCATCCAGGCAAGCACGATCACCTGAGGCAAGGTCAACATGGGCAAGACCAGCACCATCTTCCAGGATCTCGTGATTTCGCGAAGTGCCATGATTTCCGTGTAATCGGTTGCCGCTCCAGCCATGAGAAAGGCAAAGCCGTTCCCTGGTGCCCCGGCCCGGGTGACAAGGTCGGCAGCAATGGGGCTTGATCCTTCGGAGCAAACCTCAATCACTGTGGCTGCAAGAAGAGTCAGAAGCACTCCTGTCCATGTGGGTCCAAACCATTCGCCAAACATCTCCGCCGGCACAAAGGCGCGAATCGCGGCAGCCAGAACCGTGCCAAAGAAAATCCAACGAAGAATCATCTGTGACTCACCCAGACCGGTCCTGAGCATCTTGGCCACCGCGGCGTGATTGATCTTCGACTCCCTCAAAGCAGCTTTCATCTCGGGCAGCAACTTGAACCCATCGGGTAATTCCACCTCGTTGCTGTTTGCGGGCAGCCTTCCCGCCTTGACCATCATCTCAACGATGAGCCCGGTCAACCCCGCAACCAGTGCGGAGCAGAGAATGAACACCAGTGTCCATTTGACGCCAATCAAGGCAAAAAGCACAAGCGTCAGGGACAAGGAGTTCCATGGACTGGCGATGAGAAAAGCCAGTGTCTGCCCATAGGAAGCACCTCGTTCGTAGAGCTTCATGGCAACAAGCAAAATGCCGTGGTTACACAAGTCGAGGAACAGGCCGGCGAGAATTGCCCGCACAATTCCCGTCTTGCTGCCGGGTTTGCCCAGGACTGCCGCCACCCACTCACGAGGCACCCATCCGAGAACCCCCACCGCTACAACCCCAAGGGCAAGACCCCACCACATTTTGTTGAGGAGCTCAAAAACACCCCGGCAAAAATGTGCAAGCTGCGCGGAGCTCTCTGCCATGCTCTGCCCAAATATCAGGTGGGCCAAGTAGCCCAGCACCACAAAAACCAGTGACCCCCACAGCAGCCAGTCAAAGCGTTTTTGCTGACCTCCACAGCATGGGGAGCCCTCACCGCCGGACTGTGGAGGTGGGGCATCAGGTGGACTACAACACGACGACATAGCTAGATCAATGGGCTTTCCCGGCCTGCATGCTCAGCCAACCAACCGGCAACCCGGTTCATCGCCCTGGCCCGGTGGCTGAGCTGGTTTTTGATATTTTCCCCGAGCTCGGCAAAAGTCTGCTCATAGCCCGCGGGAACAAAAAGCGGATCATATCCAAAACCCCCGTCCCCATGCAGCTCGTTGATTACACGCCCCTCCACGGCTCCTTCAAAGCTTGCCAGCACCTCTCCATCCTGTGCGAGAACCATGACACAACGGAAACGGGCAGAGCGCCTTTCTTCTCCCTCCATTGCCTGCAACAGCCTCGCGTTGTTGGCAGCATCATTGCCGGGCTCTCCGGCATAGCGTGCGGAATAGACCCCCGGCTCACCATTGAGGGCATCCACCTCCAGTCCGGAGTCATCGGACAAAACCAAGCCGTCGACTTGCTTGCTGATCTCCACCGCCTTCAGCGTCGCATTTTCAAGAAATGTCGTGCCCGTCTCCTCCACTTCCGGCAAGTAAGGGTGGGACTTCAAATCCGACACATCGTAGCCTGACCCCAGGATAGTTCGGATTTCCCCGGTCTTATGGCTGTTTCCGGTGGCGACGAGCAATGCTTGCATGTATCTTCACTAGCATTATTGTTGGCAGGAAACGACATTTTTGGAATATTTTCTCCACCTTAACCGTCCCAGTATCATCATGAGATCTCTTCAACAAACCATCATCACCTTTGTCCTCATTCTCGCTTGTTCCGGCATGGCCGCGGCCAGCGGCTGGACGACCAACCTTGATAGCGCCCTGGCTTCCGCCAAGAAAAACAAGAAGTTCGTGCTGGTCCAGTTCACTGGTTCGGACTGGTGCCCACCCTGCATGATGATGCATGACAAGGTGTTTTCCAAGAGTTCATTTACCGGCCCTGTCTCCAGAAAATTCATCCTCGTCAAAATTGACACCCCCAAATCCGACAAGAAACTCACCGAGAAAAACCGCAAGGTCATGCGAGACTATAAAGTCACAGGCGTGCCCACCATTCTTCTCTTTGGTGATGACGGCCGGGAATTCAGCCGCTTCGGCGCTGCTGAGTTCCCCACCGTTGAGGGCTTCATGGACAAGCTCCGTGAAGAGCTCAAAAAGAAGGATATGGATTAATCGGCACTTGCCGTTCCGGCATGGCCTACTCCAGATGGCCCCAACACCTGTCGGTAAATCTCCACGTTTTCATGGTTCAGCAGGCGTAGCTGGTGACGGTACTGGTCGACGGCTTGCTTGCGCCGCTGGTCTGAGAGTGCCGCAACAATCTCAGATTGCATCTCTTCATAGGGCAGCAACCCGGCCGGCTTGATCCCCGTGACCTCGATGATATGCCAACCAAGCCTGGTGCGGATCAGGCTCAGTGTGTGCATCGGCAGGGAGAAGGCAGCAGCGGCAAAATCATCCGGCAACCTGTCCTTGCGCATCCAGCCCAGTTCTCCACCCTCGCCCTTGCTGCGCGCATCATCACTGATTGTCGCGGCCACCCCGGCGAAGTCTGAATGACCGGCTAGGATCGCAGCAAGATGCTTCTCCAGACTCTCCTTTGCCGCTAACGACGGGCGGTTCAGGGTCGCGAGAAAAATATGCCTCACCTGCCTGCGCTCCGGTGTGGTCAGCTCATCCTGATGATCCTCATACCACTCTCTGGCCTCCTGCTCGCTGACAGCGATACTTGTCTTGATTTTGGACAAAACATACTTCTCCTGCTCGAGGCGTGCCTGCATCCGCAAGCGCAACTCCTCACGGCTTACGATACCTTGGGCGGCGAGCGCCAGATCCAGCTCCCACGGGGAATCAAAGCGCCGCACGAACCTCGCCATCTCCGCGTCAACCTCCGCATCAGCAACCAGCGCCTGCTTAATGTTGACCCTCACCTTGATGCGCAGCAGCGCCTCGGCAATCAGTTCATCGAGTGCCAGCCAACGCAGCATCTCCATCTCCGCTCCACCCACCTTGCCGGCATCACGCCCGGTCCGCCAAAGCCGCTCTTGTACGCGCCGCTCCACCTGACTGAGATAGATTGGTGCATTGTAGACCCTGGCGCAAATCCCTTCCGATATCGCCTGTGCCACCTTGTCCTCCCGGGTCGGGAACATCAGCCGCAGCTCGCGCTTCAATGGGCCGGTGAAGAGAAAAAAATCGCAGACGAGGTAAAGCACCAGTGCCGACCACAGGGTCATGCGCACAGCAAAGGCCTTGCTCATCTTTAGCATGCCCCAAGCCTAGCTGGAAGCCGCGGCACTGCAATAGCGCAGTTGGAGCGAAGAATGCACAATGGTGGGCAGGGCTGGATTGATTTCGTGCTACTCAATCTGTGCCAGCAAGCACAAATGCTCCTCCGCATTTGTGTTCCTCCACATTCCCGCGATACGCGAGGCTGCGCCGTGCGCTCGAACTAAAGTTCTCATCCAGCCAGCCCCTGAAACCACTACTCCCCAGCCCTCACAAGGAGGGCTGGGGAGTAGTGGTGGGCAGGGCTGGATTCGAACCAGCGTACTCATACGAGAGCAGATTTACAGTCTGCCGCCTTTAACCACTCGGCCACCTACCCATTAAGGTTTGTTGTTCTGGCCGGCGGTTATCCCGGCCACATCCTCCTGTGAGGCGGGGTGTTCTTACGTCTCACCGGATGCAGTGACAAGGGAAAAATGGGGAATTTTCCCAGCAGGGCTGCCTAGGAGAAGAGCTCCTTGACCGGCTTGCCGTCCTTGCCGCCGACCTTGAATGGCCTTCCGGAGGGGGAGAGCAATACTCCTGTGGTATCAATACCCAGTCCGTGAGCAATCGTGGCATTGAAATCCTGAGGGCTCAGCTTGCCTTCCTTGACGCGGGCACCATTGGAATCCGTGCTACCGTAGACCATTCCACCCTTGATGCCTCCTCCAGCCAAAAGCGAGCTGTAGGCACCGGGATGGTGATCCCTTCCGTTATTGTGGTTGGCCTTAATCGTCGGGGTGCGGCCAAACTCGGTATTGAGTGCTACGATGGTGGAATCAAGAAGCCCTTTGGACTCGAGATCGATGAGAAGGTTGGCGTATGCCTGATCGAGCACATTACAGCGTCCCTCAACCGCGGTGAAGTTACCGTAGTGGGTGTCCCAGCCACCAAGGCTGACCTCCACATAACGCACCCCGTGCTCAACAAGCCGGCGAGCCAGAAGACAGCCCTGACCGAAGCTGTTATCCCCATAGGCCTCACGATCAGCCTTGGACTCATCGTTAATGTCAAAAGCCTTGAGATCCTCACTCTTCATCAGGCGGACAGCCTCATCGTAGAGTTCATCATAGGCTTCAGCGTCACTATTGTTATGCTTGGCGTGGAATTCCTTGTTCAGGGCATCCGCCAGAGCGAGACGGCGATCAAAGTCCACCTCACTTACAGAATAGGGCCGAGTGCTGTCCTTAAGCCCATCTCCGGGGTTTCCGATGGGAATACCCGCGTATTTCATGCCAAAGAAGCCCGGGGATGAGGCCGCCGGACCGGATCCGATGGTGACGAAGCCGGGAATCTCCTTGTTCTTGCGACCCTTGAGTTTCATCACCCACGAGCCTGCCGTGGGATGCACGAT
>CAYXEC010000024.1:0-25872 GCA_964463855.1 uncultured Verrucomicrobiales bacterium
AGGAAAAGCACTTTTCCATTGCCGGCAAGTTTTGTAACTAGCATGGGAATCCTGCCAAACTGGTTGGATTTGTTGGCGTGAACGGCCAGCACGTCGGTTCCGCCCTTGGGCTTGATGACCGGTGCGTGCCAGTTAAAGCCTGGCAGGCTTTTCCAAATATTGGGGTTATCCTCTTCGGTTTCGCCGAGCATGGTGAGCAGTGATCTGCTGCCCTCGCTCGTGAGGTTGAGTTTTGACGGGCTCAGCTCGCTGTGACCCGCCTTGTGGGTTTCATCCAGAATGACGGGAATAAGATCCCCGAGTGGGCTTTGGGCAAGGGAGAAGACATTCCCCATGGGGCCGGGTAGAAAAACAACACCGCTGGCCTGCTTTTCAACAAGTCCTCGGATAAGTTCAGCCTGTTCATTGGTCAGGCCCTCCGATGGGTTTTTGCTGATACCGACATCACCGATAAAGACCACATCGTATTTCTGCAAATCCTCAAGTTTCTCGGGGAATTCGCGAATATAGCCTGGACCATCTCCCGCACCAAGTTCGGGGTGCAGCAGGAGACAGTCCACTTGAACGCCGGGGTCACGATAGAGCGCGTTGCGGATAAAGCGGTACTCCCAGCGGGGCTGGCTTTCGATCACGAGAACCCTGATGGATTCAACACGCCCTGAAATGGTAAAAGCCCGGGTGTTGTTCTTGGCGACCAACTCTCCACTGGCCACAGGAATGGATACTTCCAGGGTGGATGAGCCTTCCGCTGAGAGGCGCCATAGCAGGGAGTCGTGATATTCATCTCCCGCGGGGATCGTGATATTCTTGGTGCGGTCTTTGCCCGTTTTTACATCACGCAGGCGGACGAAAGTGCGTATATTGCGGTCGAGTGAGGAGGTGATTGTGAAGGGGATTTGCACGTTTTCGCCAATGATGCCGTAGGTGGGAGCGGTGACGTTGGATATGTCCAGATCCGGCAGGCGCTTGTCACTGCCGACAGGTATTCCAAACAAGGGAATCTGACGGCGTCTCATCATCTGGGCTGCTGCCACGGGCTGGAGGCCTACATTCCAGTCACCATCCGTGAGTAAAACTATGGCTCGCAGGTTGTCAAAATCCTCCAAGGCTTTTTCTATGGCTGAGTGAATATCCGTGCCGGCGAGAGATTGAGTGGCCGGATCACCATTTTGCGGCGGGCTGGAAAAGGGCACTGTAAAAACCCGGTTGTTCTGGTCTTGTTGCAGGTTGATGAAAGAGTCGCTGGCGAGTGCCTTTGCAATCCACTCCTCACGTCTAACGACTTCCTGGCTCGCACTCAGGAATGAGGGGAGTATGGCATCGACGGTCTTGGTCGAGCGCGAGGCATCGTGGAGGATGACGATCTCGGGTTTGGATTTTGGGTTGGTCGAGGTGCGCCACTCAGGCTCCCAGAGCATCAAAACGGCAATCAGGGCACAGATGAAACGCAGCACTTCCAGGATCATGGTTCTCCCTGGTCTTGCGGATCTCCGGACGGAGAGAAAGCACAATAGGGTGATGGCCAACAGGGTGCTCAAACCAAACCAGAATGCGAACAGGCTCGGTGAAAAGAACAGGTTATGTATTGAGAAATTCAACGGATGGGTGAGTGGGTCTTCAACGTTTGTGGTAATCTCTTCCGGGCTGTAAACAGAGAAGTGCTTCGGTGATGAGAAAGAGCAACATCGCCATCATCAGGCCGCGCCATATCTCATTGACCAGCGGCTTGGATGTGCCGGTTTCTGTAAAGAAGCTCAACTGCGTGCCCTCAAGAAGTGATTTGACACTACTCTCATCGAGCACAATCCAGTCATCTTCAGTGCGGGGGCGGTTAGTGGCCAGAAGACGACCATCTATTTTCCATACACCAGCCTCATAATCGGCATTGATCGACGAGGATTCACTGTATTGGTCAACACGGGTGCGGATTTCATTGTTTGCCGGTTTCGCCCCGGGGCTGCCGGCGATGGCAGAGTAAGCCGAGCTAAAGCGGGCTCCTCCCAGCCTGGCGAGACGTTGGGTCACGGGAAGCAGGACGTCTGCATCAGCCAGGTTGGACCAACTGTAGTCGGGAAGCGAGCTGATGAAAATCGCTGTTCCGTCACCGATAATGCGACGCGCCAGAAAAGCTTCGTCATCATTCCATGTTGCCAATGTGGTAAACTCTCCAGTGATGTTTTTGCGTCTTATGGCTTTGAGCTTTGTAACGGCAATGCTCGTACCCTCTATTCCATTGCGAAGTGGGCCATCTGTCCGGTCCCAGTCATTGATGATGAAATACTGCCCCTTGGGCGATGATGACATTTCCCCCCATTGCAAGCCGAGAAAGGAATCCTTGGATTCTCCCCGAGGCGGGAAGATTAGCACGGCTCCGCCGGCTTCGATAAAGTCGGTTATTTTTTGGGCGATTTCTCCGCTTGGTAGAGGTGCCTGCCATATGATGAGCGTTGCCTCTTGCCAGTCTATCTCGCCGGCGTCCTCAAGTGAAAGTTGCCGGCATT
This sequence comes from uncultured Verrucomicrobiales bacterium, assembly GCA_964463855.1. GTDB lineage: Bacteria > Verrucomicrobiota > Verrucomicrobiia > Verrucomicrobiales > Akkermansiaceae > Oceaniferula. The sequence continues at coordinate 2,502 of CAYXEC010000024.1, forward strand.
GGCTATCATTGAGACCCGGGGGTGCCGCAGCAAGCGATATCCATTTGCCGGATTCTCCACCTTCTGAGACGAGGTAGGTTTTTGCAGGCCTCTCCTCACCATAAGCAAAGAACGCGGCGTTGTCCCTGGGGTTGGCATCCGACGGGATCGCCACAAAACCATGACCTTCTCCCTCGCTAGTACCCAGTTCCAGATTTTTTTGATAAGTGTATGTTTGCCCGTCCATCCTGATCGTCTCAGAGCTTCGATTATCATTAATGCTGTAGGTAACCGGGATGGAAGCTGGGCTGTTGCCGTCGCTTCTTATGATTTCGATTTCCAGCGCGAGCCGGTTGTTGGTACGGCTTGCTGACAAGACTTTGATGGAAGCGTTGTCAGTGACAGGAGATGTCATGGCGATAATGCGCAGAGCCACATCTTGTGGCAAATCGATGAGTCCCGCCCTGACGGCATCCCAGCGCCCCTCATCCGGTGCCCAGTCAGAATTCTGAAGGTCCGATGCCAGCCATATTTCTGTCTGCCCGGGAGAGTTCTCGGCAATGTAATCGATGGCGCGTGCGATGAGTCCTGTGATGGAGGCCTTTGTGTCGGTGGGCGCCGTCGCGCTTAATTCATCCAGTGCGTCTGGGGAGGGAATCATCTGCGGCTCTGCACTCGCACTGTCAATGAGGATGAGCTTCGGGTTGTTGACGGCATCCAATGATTCCTGAACACTTTTAATGGCTCGAAGCCGCTTGCTCTCATCTCCATTTTCGACCTGCTGTTCCATGGATGCGGATCGGTCCAGTATGAGGATCACTGTATCGATATTGGATCCGCCCCAGCTGAGGAAACCTCCCAGCAGTGGGCGTGCAATGGCAAAGATGAGTGCTGCGATGGCAAGAGCACGGCAGGTGAGAATAATGAGGTATTTGAGTTTTTTTTTGCCACGTGATTCCCGTGCTGCCCGCAGTAGAAAATCCATGGCTGCCCACTGCACCGTGCGGTAGCGACGCCGGTTGAGCAGATGGATGATGATGGGAATACTTACCCCCAGCAGCCCCCAGAGGAATGATTGTTGTAGGAAGGAAACAGACATGACCGGGGTCGGTATGGGTAGAAGTGTAAGGTTATTTCCTTCCTTTTTTAGGCAGTCTCGTGCTCAGGAAATCATGGATGATTTTCTCATAATCCTGATCGGTTGTGATGAGGTGATAGTCGGCACGCACGTCATGACAGGCAGTTTTTACATCCGCTAGAAAAGCTTGTACCGCCTGCCGGTAATCCTCCGCAATGAGCGCAGGCTCAGCAACCAGTGAGCTCTGGTCCTCGATGTCGATGAAACGGTGGGGACGCTCGAAGTCAAATTCGATCTCTTGCTTGTCGAGCATGTGAAAAATGGCGATGTCGTGTTTGCGGTAACGCAGGTGCTGAAGTGCGTCTGCTAATTGAGCGGTATCGCAGAAAAGGTCTGATATGATGATGATGAGCGCACGCTGGCTTGTTTTTTCAGCAATGTCATGGAGCGCTTCGATCAGGCCGGTCTCACCACTTGGGCTCGTATTGGCCAATACTTCAAAGATATGGTTAAGCTGGGCTGCTCGACGGGTTGGAGGGATTTCGAGATGAATCTTTTCCTGGCAGATGGACAGCCCGGCCGCATCACCCTGATCAATAATCAGGTAGGAAAGTGTCGCTGCCAGCTTGCGGGCAAATTGGATACGGGACTCCTCGCCGGAGCTAAATCCCATGGAGGCACTTGCATCTAGCACGAAATAGGCGCGCAGGTTGGTGTCGGCTTCGAACTCTTTGATGTAGTATCGGTCAGATCTCGCGTAAGCTTTCCAGTCAAGTCTTCTGGTATCGTCTCCCTGAACGTATTTTCTATACTCGGCAAACTCGACTGATGAACCACGGTGCGGTGAGCGGTGCCGTCCGGCAACATTGCCCGTCATCGCTTGCCTTGCCTCAAGTGGCATGGCGCCCAGACGTACAAGTGCATCTGGATCGAGGAAGTCGTATTTCATCTATGGAGTTTGTAATAATGTCTTTGGACCTATGGTCACTGGCCCATGCTAGACTTCTCGCATTTCCTCAATGAGTTTGCTAACCACTTTTGCAGAAGTCATGCCCTGTGACTCTGCGGCAAAGTTGGTCAGCACACGGTGATTCAAGACTGGGCTGGCAACCGCTTCGATATCCTCGAGGCGGGCCATGTAGGAGCCGTTCAGGGCAGCGCGCGCCTTAGCTCCCAGAATAAGATACTGGACAGCGCGCGGACCTGCACCCCAGCCGACATATTCATTGATCCATTCCGGCGCGGCCGTGGAACCCGGACGGGTTTTGCGGACAATCCCGACAGCATAATCATAGATGTGATCAGGAACAGGTATGCGGCGCACCAGATTCTGGTATTCCTGAACACGATCACCACTGAGGATGTGCTTGAGGATGGGTTTTGATACGCCGGTTGTCTCCCTTGCGATGCGGAGTTCTTCCTCGTGGCTGGGATAGTCTACCTCGATGAGAAACATGAAACGGTCAAGCTGGGCCTCGGGCAGTGGGTAGGTTCCTTCCTGCTCGATTGGGTTCTGGGTAGCCAGTACAAAGAACGGTTTGTCGAGTTGGTAGGTTTTTCCGAGTACTGTCACCATGTTTTCCTGCATGGCCTCAAGCATGGCGGACTGGGTTTTCGCTGGTGCTCTGTTAATCTCGTCTGCAAGCACCAGATTGGCGAACACCGGGCCTTTGATGAATTGAAATTCGCGATGCCCCGCGCCCGTCTCCTGAATGATGTCCGTGCCTGTGATGTCAGCTGGCATGAGATCAGGGGTGAACTGGATACGGTTGAAGCTGAGATCCATGGTTTCGGCGACCGAGGAGACCAGCAATGTTTTGGCGAGTCCCGGAACGCCCATGAGCAATGCATGGCCGCGTGCAAAGAGGCAAATGGCGAGGCGCTCAATGACTTCATCCTGCCCGATGATAACCTTGCCGATCTCATTTTTGAATTCCTGGTAGACCAATCTGAGCTGGTCGATCGCAGCTACATCGTCTGCTGGCAACATGTTCTCTGAGAGAGGGGATGACGGGCTTGGTTCGTTGGGGGTGGATCCGTCAGCGATGGGAGATGTTGGTGTATCCATGATGTGAATTGTATGAAAGGTGGGGCTTGGAGCTTTGGCGCCTGAGGCTGCCCTGGCAATCCTAGCCGCTCTTTTCACTGAAAAACAATGAACAGATAGTTGTTACTCAAGGGAGCGAAACTAAATGAGGGAATTATTTTGTCGAGGCAGTAAAATGTAGATTTTACAGGTGACTACGTCGATTTGTCGTGTCAGAGTTACCTCGTTGCTTTGAATAAGTAGTTAGTGATCTGTAGTAAAAAATTACTTTTCCATCATGGCTGGCCAATCATCCAATACCCCTGCAAACCCCTTTGATAATGCCTTTGAGCTTTTCGGTCATGCACCTCTGGTTTCGACCGCGTGTATCCACGCCAATGAGCTTGAGCAGCTTGTCGATGCACTGACAACCAGATCTGAGCAATTTGGACGTATTGTTCTGCTGCGCTCTCCGCGGGCTGGTTTTGGCAAGACTCATCTGTTGATACGTCTCAACGAGCGTGTCGCATCCACCCATGATTTCATTGCGTTGGAGCCATGCAAGGGGCGATATCTCAACGATGAATTGGTCCTCGATGCCGTTTTACGGAGATTTTCGAGAATGCTGCCCGATACTGGCGGCTTGACCTATCTGGATGTCCTGGCCCGCCGATTATTTGCAAGGGGACTTGAGCCTCTGGTGCTGTCCGGTGAAGTGCCAAGCCAGGATAAGGATAGTGCCTTGGACGCCATCCTCAACCGACCCTTTGAAACATTTGACTTCCACAATCAGGAAGCTTCAACCGCTCAATGGGCGTTGGCCAATTTTTCCCTCCTGGGGCCGCGACTTTCAACCGAGCTTGCCGAGCAAATTGAAACCAGGTATCTGCCCGTGGCGTGGTGGATTGAGTTGCTCTTCCGTTACAGTTCGGCATCACTCGATCAGAGCAACAGGAACGGATCTCTCTTTAAGACGGTTTTTGGCGGGCAGCATCATGAAGCGGATATGCATGAAAAGCTCGTGACCCTGCTTAACCTCTTTGGTCTGGTTACGACACCGGTTCTTGTTCTTGACGAAGTCGAGGGGTTGTCAAGCAGCCCGGAATGTGGTCTTGAAATTGTCACTTTTTTGAATGCTGTTCACCAGTCTTGTAAAAAGCTCATTCTCATCATCAGCGTGAACGGAGACGTCTGGCAAACGGCCTTTTTGCCGCGACTCCCATGCGGGCTCAAGGATCGCCTGACCGATATTGAAGTAGACCTCAAACCTATCACGCAGGCTCAGGCCATGGAGCTGCTGCGCGACCGAGCCGGCGATCAAGCAGATCTGATTGCGGATGAACTGGATTTTGAGACCGGGGTTGTATATCCCAGGGGCATTGTTCGCTCCGCCTCTCATGTGTGGAGCGGCCTGGCCGTGGAGAAGACGGGCCCGGCTGATGGGGAGGCGGGTTGGCCAGTTTCAGAAGATTCCGATGAAAGTAATCAGCCTGATGAGGGCGGGGTTTCCATCGAGCCCGTGGCGGAGGAGCCTGAAGATAGTGCTGATATCGTCACATCCGAGCTTCAAGGAGACCCGGCTGATATTGCAATTTCCGGGGCCGGTTTTTTATCAGTTGAGCAAGAAGATTCCGTGGTAGAGGATGAGGCACCTGAGCTTGCCAACAAGGAAGACAATGGCGAGCCCAGGCCCGTTTTCCCGCCCGCGCCTAAAGTGGTGGCTCCGGCGAGCACTCCCTTTAAACCTCTTTTCGCCATGGATGAGGAGGAGTCAGCAGAGCTGAAGAAAGATTTGCCAGAGAAGAGTCCTGCCGTCGAGGGTGAGGATGATTCTGAGGTGCAGGATCAGGAAGCTGGTGCTTCTCCTTTCAGTATTGCGTCAGAGCCGAAAGGTGATGAGGGTGATGATGCACATGCTGCCGATCCGGCTGCTATGAAATCCCCCTTTCTGAAAGATTCCGATGTGGAATCAGATGAGCCTGGAGCCGAGGAGGATGAGGATGAGGATGAGGATGCAGCAGAAGATGCAGCAGAAGAATCCGGATTCGATGAAGAGCCTGCGGAAGCAGAGGTTTCCGAGGTTGTAGGTATCAAGTCGCCCTTTCTCAGTGAGCCAGACAGCGCCTCCGGGGATGCTGATGAGCAGGCTCAAGATGATGAGGGCGAAGAGCAGCAAGCCGATGAAGAGGCAGCCGCTTCATCAGATGATATCAAGGTGCCAAACCCGGTTGAGGTGGATGGGGAAGTCCAGCCGCACACGGTGACCCAGGAGGATCACGACAGGGTCGAGGATCTGCTCAAGCAATTTCGAGATCGCTACGGGAGGGAGTAGATCCCTGAACCGGGCATGAGGCTGCGTCTCGCCCGGGTGGGGGGCATTTTTTTCAAGCTCGGTGCGTATTTGCGCTTGTCATTGCATGGCGTCATCTATTTATTCACTCATGGCGCAGATCTCTCTTGGACTTTCTTTTGATGATGTATTGCTCACCCCTCGCCACAGCGGGGTTCTCCCGGGGGATGCGGACTTGAAAACCATTCTGGCTCCGGGCATTGACTTGAACATACCGGTTGTCTCAGCTGCGATGGATACGGTCTCTGAATCGGAGTTGGCAATTGCACTGGCCCGTGAAGGTGGTATTGGCGTCATTCACCGCAACAACAGCATTGAGGAACAGGCGTTGATGGTTCTGAGGGTTAAGCGCTCGGAGAGTGCTGTGATTCACAAACCATACACGGTTTCAAAAAGTCAAACGGTCGGGCAGCTACGCATCATCATGGATGAGCAGGGATTTTCAGGTTTTCCTGTCGTGGATGCCGAGGGCAGGCTCGAGGGCATGGTTACCGGCCGTGATGTTCGTCACATGGCCGATGACTCGGCAACGATTGGAGAGGTCATGACCCCACTTGATCGCCTGGTGACTTCTCATGAAAACACCGCACTCAAAGAGGCACGTGCCATTCTCTACCAAAACAGGATCGAAAAACTTCCCCTCATCAACAAGGAGGGTGTGCTTACGGGCCTCATTACCGGAGCTGATATCGAGAAGCGCATAACATTTACAGATGCGGCGAAGGATCCCAACGGCCAGCTCAGATGTGGCGGTGCCGTTGGCGTGGGTCCGGATTGTATTGAGCGCGGACAGGCTCTCATCGAGGCGGGAGCTGATGCTTTGTTTATTGATGCCGCGACGGGTCACACGAGCCGTGTTATTGAGGTTATTGGCAAGCTGCGTGATCTGGGCAATGTCCCTGTCATTGCAGGCAACGTTGTCACTGCTGAGGGTGCTCGTGATTTGGTGGAAGCAGGAGCATCTGCACTCAAGGTGGGGGTTGGGCCAGGATCGATCTGCACCACCCGGGTAATATCGGGAGTTGGCATGCCGCAATTCACCGCGATTCAAAATGTCGCTTCCTATTGTAGGGACAAGGGTATTCCTGTCATTGCCGATGGGGGTATTCGTTACTCCGGTGATATCGTCAAGGCATTGGCCGCAGGAGCCGATCTTGTGATGCTGGGATCCATTCTGGCGGGCACGCGTGAAAGTCCGGGTGCCACAGTGCATTTCCAAGGCCGTAGATTCAAGTCCTATCGTGGAATGGGCTCGCTGGGTGCGATGCGCAAGGGATCAGGCGACCGCTACGGACAGAACAGCTCGGGCAAGCTTGTGGCGGAAGGTGTCGAAGGCCGGGTGCCATACAAGGGGCCGCTTTCTGAGGTTGTATTCCAGCTCATGGGCGGACTTAAATCCGGCATGGGCTATGTGGGAGCTTCCAATCTTGATGAATTGAGAGAGCGCGCCCAATTTACCCAGATCACATCAGGAGGCCTGAAGGAGAGTCATGTGCATGACATCACTATTACCGAAGAGCCTGTCAATTATCAGCCTTCTGCCTAATCTGTGACCCATTCCTGATAAATCATCAGCTTGAGCTTCCTTCTTGAGCTGAACACCCAAAGTTTTTTTATGTTAGAAGAAAATCACGTAGCCGTTTTGGATTTTGGTTCCCAGTATACTCAACTCATCGTCAGAAGAGTTCGTGAGCTGGGTTTTTTCGCCAAGCTTTATGAGCCGGAGGAAGTCGCATCGATAGGTAAGCCGGGGGCTATTATTCTCTCCGGTGGCCCCAGGAGTACGAGTGACGCGGATGCCCCGGACATTGATTTTGACGTCCTTGATGCCTATGGGGTTCCTGTGTTGGGGGTTTGTTACGGCATGCAGCTGCTCAATATCAAATTTGGAGGCTCGGTAAAATCCAGCAGCAGGCGAGAGTATGGACCTGCCGAATTAAAGCCCCTTGAGAGTCAGGGGCTTTATGAGGGCATATCTCATGAGTCCCAAGTCTGGATGAGTCACTCCGATACCGTCAGCGATCTTCCGGATAACTGTCGAACCTTGGCAGTCAACAAGGATGGTACACCCGTTTCCTTGCAATGGGGGGAGCGTTTCTATGGCATTCAGTTTCACCCTGAAGTGACACACAGTCACGAGGGTCTGCGCATATTGCACAATTTCTTACTCCAGGCCGGTGAATTGGAGGAGTTTCGCATTGAGGACTTCAAGCGTGAGTTGATTGAAGGAATTCGCATGAAGGTAGGTGACAAGCAGGTGGTTTGTGGAGTCAGTGGAGGAGTTGATAGTACGGTGCTCGCTGTTCTTCTTCACGAGGCTGGAGTCAATATGCGCGCCATTTTTGTCGATCATGGTCTGATGCGTCTCGATGAAGGGGATGAGGTTCGCAATAACTTTCATCGCATGGGTGTGGAAATTGAGACCGTTGAATGTGCCGATACTTTCCTCAAGGAGTTGGCAGGGGTCACTGATCCTGAGAAAAAACGCAGCATTATTGGTAACTTGTTTATCGATGTGTTCTGGGACACGGTCGGTGACGCTGATATGCTTGCCCAGGGTACACTCTATCCCGATGTGATCGAGTCTGCTTCCAATGCAAAATCAAAAGCATCCAAGATCAAAACCCACCATAATCGGGTGCCACGCATTCTTGAACTGCAGGCAGAGGGCAAGGTTCTGGAGCCGCTTGCCGAGCTTTTTAAAGACGAGGTTCGCGAGCTGGGGGCATCTCTGGGGATACCGCACGACATCCTTCACAGACACCCGTTTCCAGGCCCTGGTCTCGCTGTCAGGTGTCCTGGTGATATTACCGAGAAGAAGCTGGGTATTATCCGCGAGTGTGATGCCATTTTTATCAGCCGGCTTAAGGACCATGGTTGGTATGACAAGGTGTGGCAGGCTTATGCCGGTCTGATACCTGTGAAGACCGTAGGGGTAAAAGGTGATGAGCGCAGTTATGAATGGGCAATCAGCCTGCGTGCAGTTGTCAGTGAGGATGCGATGACTGCAGACTGGGTTGAGCTGCCATCGGTATTATTGAGAGAGACAAGTAACAGGATTCTCAATGAGGTTGATGGTATTAACCGTGTCTTGTATGACATCTCGACCAAACCTCCTGCGAGTATCGAGTGGGAGTAACGCCGATGGCATATTCCTGTACAACTTTGTTGAGATGAAGTGTCCGCGATGTGTGCAGAATATTCACCGTAGGGCCATACAGTGTCCGCACTGCGGTTTTGCTCTCGCTGACCTGGATGATTTGTATGGTACGGATGAAGTCAGGCTGAGGCGTCTGAGTGATATGGCAGGCGCTTTGCGTCTCAAGGAAAGACAAAAGCTCGAACAGATCATGGACCGGTTTGAGCAGACATTTCCCCAGTTGTTTTTCAGTGTTTATTACGGGGCATTGGAGGAGGTCGCCAGTGCCAGGCAATTCGGCATGTGGTTGCTCAATCATGCTGCCTACGAGGATGTGGATATAAGTCGCCCTAATGACGGGGGTATTTTACTCGTGGTCGACCTGAACAAGAAAATGGCGTCCATTACATATGGTTATATGCTCGACCCGTTTCTCAATGAGGACGAGACCTTTCATATCCTGGCCAAGGCCCATCCTGATTTATTGCAGGGAAACCATCTGAAGGCCGTAAGCGTCATCGTTGGGCAGTTGGCTCGCATCCTGAAAAAAAAATCCAGGCAGGCCAGGAGGCACCCTGAGCTTTTTGATCCCAATTATAAGCGTGGGGAGACAAGTATTCATTCCCTCGAGAGAATCCGGTCTGATAGGCAGGGAGATAGCGAGCCAAATTCTCAAGCGATGCATTCCAAGAATCAAGACAGGGAGGAGAGTGGCAAATGATCGCACAGGTCATGATGGTACTGATGATAGCCTTCGGTATGGCTTCGCTGGCTCTTGCAGATATCAAGTCCGCAAGTCCCGGAGCAAACTTCGTTAAGCTTCAGGCGGATGGAGCTAACGCAGAAGCCGAGAACCGGAAACCTGAGCGTAACTCGCATTTGCCAACCAGCAGACCCGGGGAGCTGACGGGCGGGGTAGAGGGGGATCCCCCCGCATTGCTGAAAAACCGTGTTTTCCCGGCAGTAATGATTCTGATTGCTGTTTTGTGTTTATTCGCCGGGCTTGGCTATGCCCGCTATAGATCTGAGCGGTCGAAACATTACCTTTTTCCTTTGATAGAGACGCCCCAACGCCTGGGAGCCAATTACGCTGCAGGTATTGGAGCGGTGCTCGCGTTCCATAGCAAGGTGGGCTCACCGTCAAGCCAGAGAAACCAAGTGCCGGACTACTTGACGAGGGTCTGAAATACTTCATTTTATTTGATCGATTGCTGCAAAAATTGAAAATCAAATTAAATTGCATCTTTTGTATCATAAATTCCTTTACGCAAGCGAGTCAGCTGTTAATTGTCCTTTCGTTCCCTCAAAAGGAGCAGACAGTCCGATTAGTATTGGATCATACAGGTTAGGGGGTTTCCTGGTGGTTTAGCTGGTCGGACTGTTCTTTTTTTGCCCGTTTTTCGGGCCCTAAAACCACCTTGAATTCGTGCTCTCATGGCAGTAGAATTTAGCTCCATGTTCGCTTGCCCTTATTTGACCAGGTCCACCCTGTACTATTTAGTGGTATATGGCCTGATTGCTACTCTGGGTTTGTTTGCTGAAGGCGAGCTCGATGCGGCATCATTTACCTTCAATGAAAAGGAGGTGCCAAAAACAAAAGCGGACTTACTGGAAATCCAGACTGCTCTTGTTGAGCATCTTGAACCGGCACGCGAAGCGACCGTTAGCATCCGTTTGGAAGAGGGTTTTGGCAGCGGTGTAATCGTGTCACCTCAAGGACTGATTCTTTCAGCGGCCCATGTAACGGGTGGGGTTAACAAGAAGCTGACCGTCATTCTTAATGATGGAACCGAACTCAAGGCGGTGTCCATGGGTTTGCAATCTGAAACGGATGCAGCGATGCTGCGCATTACCGAGCAAGGTAATTATCCCCATGTTGAAATGAACCGGGACGATGATTATCTTCAGGGGCACTGGGTCTTTGCCCTGGGGCATTCGGGTGGATTTGACATGGAGCGGGGGCCTGTTCTCAGGCTTGGCAGGATTGTCATGAATAGCAGGACGACTTTGCATACCGATTGCAAGGTCATCGGTGGCGATTCCGGAGGGCCTCTCTTCGACATGAGTGGAAAATTAATCGGGATACACAGCAGGGTGTCCGGCACCATGGAACAGAACATGCACGTGCCTATCCGGGAGTATCTCAATCACTGGAAAGATCTGGAGTCCGGGAACTTTATTGGTGATGGTGCCTTTGCAAAGCGCCCGGTGAAGGGCTCGGGTTTTGCCGGCTTTGCTTGTGAGGACACGGATGACGGATTGCTCATCGGTGAGGTGCTCGAGAATGGTCCGGCGGCCGAAGCGGGTATTCTGGCAGGAGACATTGTGCTGGAGCTTGATGGGCAAAAGATTTCCGACAAGGCGCAGCTGCAATCCATCCTCAAGGAAAAAGCGAGTCGGGACGAGGTGAATATTGTCATCCTGAGGGATGGCGAGCAGAAAAATTTGAAGCTAACACTAGGTGGGAGGTGAATAGGTGAAGTCTGTCCTTAACAAGGCCCTGTATGATAAGCCCGTGATGCAAGCATTGCTTGCCAAGCTGGCATTGACCCGCGTTTTTGGCCTGCTCAGTGCCGGGTTTGTTGTTTTTTCGCCAGCCGCCTCGGCTCAAGGCGGTTTGCCGGGGGCCTCCCGTATCAATGGCCAGAACGTGTGGCTCGCCTTCGAGCCACAGCGTGAAATCCTGCAGCAAAGCAGTGCGGTCATTTACACAGATGAGAGATCGAGAATCAAGTCTCTCTATGGTGTGATTGTCAGTGAAGATGGGCACATCCTGACCAAGGCAAGCGAGATTGAGAATGCATCGCAGTTGAGCCTGCGCATCGGCAACGAACTCTACCTCGATGTTGAGCGACTAGGTGTCGATCCGGGCTGGGATGTGGCATTACTCAAGGTGGCTCCCAAGGTGCCGACAATTCCGGTTTCACTTGGCCATGAAGAGGATATTCAACTGGGTTACTGGGTGGTTTCCAACGGCTCAACCTCACGCTACCAGAGGCGTGTTAAGGTGGGTATCATCAGTGCTGCAACCCGGGGCATATTCTCTGACAAAAGCCATGTTGTATTGGGAATCGGTTTTGGCGTGAATGAAGAGGAAGAGTTGTCGTGGAAGGTCGAGACTTTGACCGAGGGTAAAGGTGCCCAAAAGGCAGGCGTTGAGGTGGAGGATATATTGCTCTCTGTGGATGGTGTGACACTCAATAAGCGGGAGGACCTCATCGACGTGCTCAGGGACAAGAAGCCCGGAGACATGGTTGCCATTAGGGTTAAACGGGGAGGGAAAACCCTCGGCTTTGATGTCGAGCTTTCTGCCAGGGAGGAGAGGATGACTCGAAATGAGCAGATGAGTGGTGGAGAGCTTCAACTCTCGGAGAGGCGCTCGGAATTTCCCAGGGCAGTTCAACATGACACCCCTGTAAATAATGACGATATGGGTGGTCCCTTGCTTAACCTGGACGGGATATGCATAGGCATGAACATAGCCCGCGCGAGTAGGGTCGCTACCTACGCCATTCCCGCACCTGAGCTGCGCGACATTATTTCAAGAATGGTCGAGTAGGCTTCTTTGTCCTTGCCCTCAGCGGACAAACTGACAGTGTTACGTGGTTTAATACTATAGCCACTATGAATCGCTCACGCCTGTCCGCTTTCGTCCGCCTTTGTTTGTTAATGCCTTTTTTTATCAGTCATGCATCGGCAGCTGAAAATTCCGAGGCCGGAGTCAAGGGAATCGACGCCAAGATCGACTCGTTTCTGGAGCCTGTTGCATATTGGGCCGGCGAGATTGTTTTCTATTCTGTCCCTATTGCCGGGCAAAGCGTGCCTGTGGTGCTCATCCTTTTGGCGGGAACGGCCATATTCCTCACACTTTACTTCAAATTTATCAACGTGAGGGCATTTGGTCTGGCGTTGAGAACGGTAAAGGGGCGCTACACAAACCCCAATGCAGAGGGGCAGATTACCCATTTTCAAGCATTGAGTGCTGCATTATCTGCAACAGTTGGCCTTGGAAACATTGCGGGAGTGGCTGTTGCCATTGGTCTTGGTGGCCCCGGAGCGACATTCTGGATGATTTTGATGGGTATCTTTGGCATGACCACCAAGTTTTGTGAGTGCACGCTTGGTGTTCGTTACCGCCGTATTGATGCGGAGGGCAAGGTGCACGGTGGAGCCATGTATTATCTGAAACAGGGTTTCTCAGACAAAGGGTTTCCCACCGCAGGAAAGATACTGGCGGTGTTTTTTGCGCTAATGTGTATCGGCGGCGCATTCGGTGCCGGCAACATGTTCCAGGTGAACCAGGCGCATGACCAGTTTGCACGCACCTTCAATATTCTGCACGAGGGGTGGCAGTTCGGATTGTTGCTCGGCATCATGGTCGGCATGGTCATTATCGGTGGTATTGTCTGGATTGCCCGGGTTACGTCCTTCCTGGTGCCCTTCATGTGCGTTTCCTACATTGTCGCGGCTTTGGTCATCATTGTTGGTAATATTGAGGCACTGCCGGGTGCCTTTGCCGTGATCATCAAGGGTGCTTTCTCCCCGGAGGCCGTCGGCGGAGGAACCATCGGCGGTATTATCGTGGTGATGATTCAGGGGGTTAAGAGGGCCGCGTTTTCCAACGAGGCAGGTCTTGGCTCTGCACCTATAGCTCACGCTGCAGTGAAAACCGACAAGCCAGCCAGTGAGGGTTTGGTGGCACTGCTCGAGCCTTTTGTGGACACGGTTGTTGTCTGTACGATGACCGCTTTGGTGATCATCACGACTGGCATGTGGAATGTGAATGCTGATGTTGAGAACAATCCCGCTGCTCTTGTGGCTCAGCCCGAGGCCGGTGCCGAGCTTGTAGCCAGTCTTGAGCCCGGCTCAATGATTCACATTGTTTCACGTGAGCCTGTTGAGGCCCCCGATTGGTATGAAGTCACTGTGAAAGACTCCGACCAAAAGGGTTGGGTTGCGGCGGAATCCATCACCCTCCGTGAAGGATGGGGCGGAGGTATTTGGCTTACCTCCAAAGCATTTGGCTCTGTCATTAGTTGGTTTCCCATTGTGCTGGCAGCAGCAGTATTCCTGTTTGCTTTCTCGACCATGATATCATGGTCTTATTACGGCCAGCAAGCGGTGGTGTTCTTGTTCGGCCCGGAGCACAGGGTCGCCATTGGTATTTACAAGGTGATCTTCTGTCTTGTTGCCATCCTTGGTGGAGCTGCCTCGCTGAGGAGTGTCCTTAATCTCTCTGACGCGATGGTGTTCGCGATGGTGTTTCCCAATTTGATCGGTGTCTATTTTCTCCTGCCCGTGGTCAAAAAGGAGCTCGCCGTGTTCCAGCAACACGTGGCCGAGAAAGACGCAAATTGAGCCTCGATACTGCCGCCGGGATCTTAGGGCTTTTTTATGACATTTTTTTTCAGCGGGGTATCATGCTCAAGCCATTGTGTCGCAATGCTTGCAAGGCTTTTCAACTGTTAGGTTAATTTTGCTAAGAAAATACACTCGCCAAACCCAGTGTTTTGAGGCAGATTCCACCCGTCCATGGCTAAGCGCTCTCCCTCAGCTTCACCAGACTGCTCACCAGACCGATTTCTTGTCGGTGGGGGTGTGCCCGAGTGCCTGAAGCCCGGATACATCAATCGCCGCAAATTCATCGGTGCGGCAGGTTTGACTGGAGCCAGCATGATTATCGGTACACCCAAAAGCGAGGGCGTATTCTTTGGTCTCATCGGCGACAAGCCCGTTCCCGGTATTCCACACGCCTGGGTCCAGGCCAAGGGCTCTGATGTTACCCGTTATGCCCGCTTTGTGCAGAGTCTCAACCTGCGCAACATCACTCCGCGTATGGTTTTGGCGCCCCATTTCAAGTCAAGTGGTGGCGTGCCCAACAGTTTGCCGCCCAAGAGCTACTGGAACAAATTGGGCCCCACGCTTAAGCTTATAGACAGTATTGTCGGTCGCCTCGGCTCTCCACTCAAGGAAATCGCCTCCGCCTACCGCAGTCCAAGCTATAATCGTGCTGTGGGAGGCAGGACCAAGTCCTATCACATGCAGAACATGGCATGCGATATAAAGATCCATGGTGTATCCACCTATCACGTCGCTGCTGCTGCCAGAGACCTGCGTAGCAGGGGGCTCTTCCGGGGTGGAATTGGTCGTTATTCCGCTTTTGTTCACGTCGACACCCGCGGTCTTAATGTGGATTGGTAAGAGGCTCTCCTTGGCGCTTGGGTAATAGTTGATCCCCGTCCACTTTCATTTCCGTATTCTGCTGGCTGAAGTGCCAGCTTTTTTTGTTCCTTTGGGCACATGCCTGCTTCTGTGGACAAAAAAAGGACACCCATCCAGGGTGCCCTTTTGGAAAGTAACAGCGATCGGGGCCGCTGTATTAAATCTCGACTGAATTGATCGTCTGGAGGATGCGACCAGCGATCTTGTAGGGGTCGCCCTGTGAGTTGGGGCGACGGTCCTCAAGATAACCCTTGTAGGCATCGTTCTTAACAAAGCTGTGGGGCACACGGATGGATGCACCACGGTCAGCAACGCCCCAGGAGAACTTGTCGATGGACTGGGTCTCGTGGAGGCCGGTAAGACGTTTGTCGTTGTCCGGGCCGTAAACAGCGATATGCTCCTCGCAGAACTCTTCGAACTTATCCATGAGCTTGAGGAAGTAATCCTTACCGCCAACCTCACGCATATGCTTGGTGGAGAAGTTAGCGTGCATGCCGGAACCGTTCCAGTCGCCAGTGATTGGCTTACAGTGCCACTCAACATCGACTTCAAACTCTTCACAGAGACGCAGAAGCAGGAAGCGTGCTACCCAGATATCGTCAGCTGCTTTCTTGGAGCCCTTGGCAAATACCTGGAATTCCCACTGGCCTTTGGCGACCTCGGCATTGATGCCCTCGTGATTGATGCCTGCATAGAGGCAGAGGTCGAGGTGTGTATCAGTGATCTCACGAGCCAAACCTCCGACGTTCTTGAAGCCGACACCACAGTAATATTCACCCTGGGGGTTGGGGTAGCCACCCTTGGGGAATCCAAGAGGAACACCCTCCTGCATGAGGAAGTACTCCTGCTCGAATCCGAACCATGTGTCCGCATCGTCTGGAATGGTGGCACGACCATTTGTTGGGTGTGGGGTGCCGTCAGGAAGCATAACCTCGCACATGACAAGAATGCCGTCTTCACGGGTTCCGTCAGGGTAGAGGGCTACAGGTTTGAGCACGCAGTCAGAGTCACCGCCTTCAGCCTGTTGGGTGGAGGAGCCGTCGAAGCCCCACTCAGGAAGCTGGTCGAGGGTGGGGAACTCATCAAAGTCCCGGAGCATGCACTTGGTGCGGAGGTTCTGGACGGGCTCATAGCCGTCGAGCCAGATATAATCGAGTCTGTATTTAGCCATAATTTCTTATTTTTGGTGATGGTTTTTGTCTGAATACCACTTGGTGGGGCTGTGGTAGAGCCCATTCGAAACTACGGGTAGCAGTTGTTGTGCCAACTTTGAGGAATGCGTCAATGCTAGTTGCTATCCCTCAGGTCGTGGACCTCAAGCGCTATGAGCGTCGTATCGTCTTTGCCATCGTTGGCGATGGCGCGGGACATCAGAGACTCTGCAAGTGCGCTTGTCGAGCCCGGTTTTTTCAAAAACGTGGCATGGATGTGCTTGTCCCAGAGGCCGTCTATGAGGCCGTCACTGCAAAGAAGAAAACGATCCCCGGATTGGTAAGGGAAACTGGCGAGGTAGGGGTTGACCTTGTGATGGCCGCCCCCAACGACTTCAAAAAGGGCCGAGCGCCGTGGGTGGAGCCTGAATTCCCGCTCACTGAGCTCGCCACGACTGAGTTTTTTCCAGACAAAGGTGTGATCCTCGCTCAGCTGGGTGGTTTCTGCTTCCGGGGCCGAATCACGGTGCATGTAGATACGGCTGTCACCGACATTGCAGAGGTAGAGGTTTTCGGGGGTGAACCAGGCCAGTGCCAGCGTTGCAGCCATGCCCAGCTTGGACTCGTCTCGCGCAGCCTCAGCGTTAATCTCAAGATGCACTGCCTGAATAGCCTGCTGGATGTGATAAAGATAATCCGGGTGGAGTCCGGAAGCGGCTGTCTTGAAAGTACGGGGTATCATCTCACTGAGTTGTTCCAGTAGCAGCCGTGAGGCCACGTCACCTGCATTGCCGCCACCCATGCCGTCGGAAACGGCAAAGACGAGGTCCTGGGCTTCGAGCGAGTGTCGGCCCTCATTGCCCAGCAGCGATGCACCGTTGATGTCAGAGGCAAATGCCAGCCAGGCATCATCATTGACGGGTTTTTTGCTGCCCGAGACGGAGTCCGCCGACCAGGTGATGGCCCTTGGAGTGATCTCCTCCTCCAGTGGCGGCGCTCCCGGTAAAAATGGGTTTGGCTGGTCAGACACGGGTCAGGTTTGGTGGTGGCTCAGTTTTGACCTGCCTCTTTGCCGGGATCGTCCAGCAGGGTGGCCAGCTCGAAATCAATCACACAGAAACGGCCTTCGTTCGGGTCATAGGTGATATTTCTTGAAAACGGGTCATCATGGCGCACACCGTATTTTGCCTCGAGCTCGGCAAAGATTTTATCGGTCTTTTTCTGAGAGATGTCGGGAGCTGGCGAGCCGCAGTTGGTGGTGATGAGGTGAAGCTCGCCCTCGTTAGAATCCACATAGCGCGGCACGTAGTCACAGCCACGCTCCTCGAGTGCCTTGAGAATGCGAATCTCGTTGGCAAAGCGTTCTTCCTTGTCCGTGCCCCGGAAGTATTTGTGCACATTGCCGTAGAAGTCTATTTTGACCAATGAGCGGATGCCGTCCTTGAGGTTTCTCATAACTTGAATAAATGCGCTGGTTGGTGATGGGGATGATTACTGGCTTATCTTGAATCCTAGCCACACTGCCGCGAGACAGCCCAACACAGAGGCAGTAATGTTAACGATGGCGAGTAATGGTGAGGAAGAAAAAAGTTTATGGGTATCAAGGGCGAAGGTTGAGAAGGTAGTGAATGCACCCAAAAAGCCCGTTACTGCCAGAGGGTGGAGCCACGCAGGCGGGCTCTCCGAGCGGGAGGCGAGGTAGCCTAACAGGCAGCCAATGAGAAAACTTCCCAGCAGGTTGCATACGAGAATGCCCAGGGGCAGACGATGCAGGCGCGTATGCTCAGTGAGCAACTGCACAGAGGAGGAGAGGCCAAAGCGTGACACCGCACCGAGGCCGCCGCCGAGGAAAATATAGAGCCAGTGCATGTAGAAAGTTGAAGTGAAGCGTTTAAGTGGAAGCCAGCGCGGCCATGAGGGCCTTGACCTTGGCAAAGTCTTTTATCCCCGGGGAGAGTTCAGCCCCTGAGGCGACATCGAGGGCCGCGGGGTGGACCTGGCTGGCCGCTTCAGCGGCATTCCCGGGAGTGATTCCGCCTGCAAGGAGCACAGGAACCTGTGGATGTGCACTGACAAAATCGCGCGCCAGCGACCAGTCAAACTTCTCCCCCGTACCTCCGTAGATGCCGGGCGCGGGGGTGTCGAGCAGGATGGCACTGGCGTGGTAATCCCCGCTGTTCTCCAGAGATGCCCTGTTGTTCACGCCAATGGCTTTGATGAAGGGCAGGGCGTCGTTTGCAAAGGCGGCACAATATTGAGGTGATTCGTCGCCATGAAACTGGGCAATATCGATGAGTTGGTCCTCGAGGAGTTGGCGCGGCAGCTCAGGATCAGCATTCACGAAGACACCCACTCGTGTGATTTTCCCCTTACTCGCCTTGAGTATGGGCTGCGCGTTCTCCGGGCTGAGATAGCGCTTGGAGTGTGGCCAGAAATTAATCCCCATCGCATCGACGCCGAGCTCGATGAGTTGCCTTGCATCCTCCGCCAGAGTGACTCCGCAGATTTTCAGGGAAGTGGAAGATGGATTGAGGAAAGGCAAGGGATGATGAATGGGTGTTATTCGATATTCTGGACCTGTTCGCGAATTTTCTCCAGCTCGGTTTTGGCATGAACGACGAGTTGGGCGAGAGTGGCGTCGTTGGCTTTGGATCCAATAGTGTTGAATTCACGATTGAGCTCTTGGCAGAGAAAGTCCAGCGGGCGGCCCACCGGTTCATCGGCGCAGAGATATGAGCGGAATTTTTCAAAGTGGGACCCGAGTCTGGTGATTTCCTCGGTAATGTCACAGCGGTCGGCAAAGAGTGCGATTTCCTTGATAATGCGCTCGTCATTGAGATCGATGTCCAGCCCGGACTCCGTGAGCCTGCGGTGAAGGTTTTCACGGTATCTGGTCAATACCGAGGGCGCATGAGTGGTGATTTCAACAGCCGTTACCTCCAGAGTGGAAATGCGTGCCTCAATATCGTCGTGCAGATGTTTGCCTTCCTGGGCTCGCATAGCGATCATCTGATCGAGCGCCGCTTCTATGGCGGGGGTGATGGCCTCGAGTGCGTCGTCCGTGTTGACTGCTTCATCGTCAAGTTCGAGAATTTCAGGAATGCGCAGGAAGTCTGCCGAGCTTGGTTCCACGTGGCGGTCGATCGCGTCGGAAAGCTCGGTGAAGGCAGCCTCAAGGGCGCGGGCCCGCTTGGTATTGATGCGGATGGCACTCGTGGCGCCATCGGGCCTTTCAAGGTGGATGCTGACCTGGATCCTGCCACGTGATAGCCGTTCCATCACACCCTTGCGCAGGCTGGCTTCAAGCTCGGCATGGCCCCGTGGTAGTTGGATGACGACTTCTCCCTGCTTGCGATTCACGGACGATATCTCGACCCTGGCAACGGTGGTGTTGGTGGCGTGCTCAGCACGGCCGAATCCTGTCATGGAATTCATGGGCAGTTGAAGTGGCCGCTTCGCGGCAGTTTGAGTTGAAGTTGCGACATTGGTGTTAGCGATCCTTGTCGGTGTGGTCGGTATCGGACTCGTCTTCGGCGGAAGATTCTTCTGGGAATTCAAGAGCGAGCTCATCCTCGGGGAAATCGTAGGTCCCGTTATCCTCCTCAGCACCCTCATTCTCGGTGTGAGGCGCCTCATCCTCATCCAGATCCAGCCCGTGGTGCTCATCATGGTAGTGTTCATCGTGATGATGGTAGGGGTCATGATGATCCTCATCATATTCGAGGCCATGGTGATCATCATGGTCGTCTTCATACCAGTCCTCATCATCACGGCTGGTGGCAAAGGCTGGTGGAGCTGCGAGAATTTGTGCCTTGAGTTCCTCCCGCTCACGTATCTCTTCTTCACGCTCCTTGCGCTTGTAGAAGTAGGAGAGCCAGATGCATGCTTCATAAAGCAGAATCATCGGTACTGCAAGGAAGGCCAGTGTTGCCACATCCGGGGTGGGTGTGATCAGGGCCGCGATGACAACGATGGCAAGAATGGCGTATGAGCGAGTGTTACGCATGATCTCGTAGTTGAGCACACCCAACCTGACCATTGTCATGACGACCACCGGCAGCTCAAAGGCCAGACCAAAAATCAATGTGAACTGGGTGGCGAAGGAGATATAGTAACCAATGCGCCACTCGTTGGTGACCCCCATTTGTTGGCTGTAGTTGTAGAAGAAGTCCAGGACCTTGGGCAGGACAAAGAAATAGGAAAACAGTACCCCTGCAAGAAAGAGTCCAAAGCCGATCGCCATCGCTGGCCAGAGCGCGCGCTTCTCATTCTTTTTGAGCCCCGGCAGGATGAACTGGAGTGTGAAGAGCAGCAGCAGGGGGAAGGCGAGCACAATGCCGGCAAAGAGCGAGAGCTTGATCGAGAGCATGAAGCCCTCTGTGGGGTTGAGCGCCTGCATGAGGACGAGTTTGCCACGGGAGTCGACTGCTGCATCGGGGCGTTTTTCCTCTTTGATGAGTGTTGCAAGTTGCTCGCGCATCTCATCAGAAATACCGGGGAAGTCTTTTATGAACTCAGCGCCAGATCTGTGATGGTTTTCCATCTCGATGGCCGCCCGGTAATAGCGGACGATATCTGTGTGGAATGGTAGGTTGAGTTTGCCGTCCGGATCGATGTGCTTGAAGTAGTAGTCCCGCTGGCCGGAGCTGAAATTCATCGTGTCCCGGTCCGCGATCTTGGCAGCCTCCCAGGTATCCAGGTCGAGCCCCTCCGGCATTTTTTCCTTCTGGCTCACTTGCCAGACCTGTTCCACGGGCCTGCGGATGATCTCCATGAGCTCATTGCGGAACACAAAGCATACACCCATGGCAATGAGCAGGGTGAGCACAATGCGGGTGATTACTATGCGCAAGTCCTCGAGATGCTCGAGAAAAGGTTTCT
Source organism: uncultured Verrucomicrobiales bacterium (assembly GCA_964463855.1). Lineage (GTDB taxonomy): Bacteria > Verrucomicrobiota > Verrucomicrobiia > Verrucomicrobiales > Akkermansiaceae > Oceaniferula. Next base: position 23,328 of record CAYXEC010000024.1, read on the forward strand.
CTTCGTCCTCGTGCGTTTTATCGCGCAGTTGAAATATTTTTTTCAGCACAAACATGCCACGGATCTCAAATCAGTGTCCGGCGGTCATTACCGCGCGGAACCTTGGTTGGCATGTCTTTAGCCTACCAGGCAGCCATTGGAAAGCCTTGATATGGCTGAGTAAGGAGTCAGCTTGCCGGGCTCTGTCGTGAGCGCTCACGCATGGCGGTGAAGCTCTTGCGCAGCAGGCCGAAGGTCTTGCGTGACAGCCAGATGGCAGCGATCACCGCGGTAAGAAACACAAAAAAGGCAAAGGCAGGAGCAAAAGCCATCAAGCCAAGGCCGCCGAGCACCAGGCCGTCCTCACCCAGGCTGGCCACAGAGTTGGATACCGGCTCCGGAGACATGTTGATGAGCATGCGGCTGCCGGTTTTGGCGGCATGGGTCAGAAGGCTGGTTCCTCCACTCAGGAGTGCTGCAATCACCGTGAGAACAGGGTCTATTTCCCCGAGGGCTGCCAAAGCTAGCAAGCAGCCTCCCACGGGCCGGATAAAGGTGTGGATGGCGTCCCAGCTGGTATCCACCCAGGGAATCTTATCCGCAAAGAACTCCAGGAGGAAAAGTAATCCGGAAACACCTATGATCCAGGAGTTGTCGAGCACCTGCAGGCTCTCGTATTTATCGGCGAGATCGAGCCAGTTGAAGCGCACAGCAAGTCCTGCCAGGCAGGTGGTTAGGTAGAGATTGATACCTGAGAGAGTGGCAAAACCGAGGGCGACACCGAGCAGGGAGAGCATTTCCATGATTTCAAGACTAGGTGATGTTTTGTATTCCGCCATGGTAAAAACGATAGGATTTTGTAAAACGCGCTTGCCTCGGGGATTGGCTTTTCTTTTCTATCTCCTGGCATGAAATTCGCCCTGTTGTCGAAAGCTCCCTATGGTGGGGGCTTCGTCCTCCTATCGATGATCACCACCACTTTATGCAACGCAGACTTTGCCTCGGATCGGGAGACCTTCGAGGCTCTCGGTACTTTGGAGCAAGTCCCTGCGATGCAGGAGGCGGAGGGCTATGACTCCTCAGAGGAGATGAGGGCGATCTACTTCAACGCGCTGGAATACAAGGGCAAGCCGACCAAGGTGTTTGCCTGGCTGGGCATGCCCAAAGGGGGTGCGGGTAAAGCGGGGAAAGCGGGCAAGGTTCCTGCGATGGTGTTGGTCCACGGTGGTGGTGGCACGGCGTTCAAGGAGTGGGTGCAGAGGTGGAATGAGCGTGGTTACGCGGCGATCAGTATCGCCGTGGAAGGGCAGACGGACCAGAAGCCGGGCAGTGAGGGAGGACACTGGAAAAAGCACCCGTGGGGAGGGCCTTCGAGGGTGGGGATTTATGGCGATACGAGCAAGCCGATCGAGGACCAGTGGATGTATCACGCGGTGGCGGATACGATTCTTGCTAATTCGCTGATTCGTTCTCTACCGGGAGTGGATGCGGACAAGGTGGGGCTGATGGGGATTTCCTGGGGTGGGGTGATCACCAGTACCGTCATTGGTCTGGACGGGCGCTTTGCCTTTGCCATCCCGACCTATGGTTGCGGGGATCTAGCCGAGGCACAAAACCAATATGGCAAGTCGCTCGGCAACAACGGCACTTATAAACACGTCTATGACCCCATGCTGCGTCTGGAAAGCGTGGAGATGCCCACGCTCTGGTTCTCCTGGCCGGAGGACAAACACTTTCCCATGGACAAGTTTGCCAACTGCTACGGTAAGGTATCCGGCCCGTATATGGTCTCCCTGATCCCGAAAATGGGCCACGGCCATGGCCCGCCATGGAACAAGCCGGACAGCTATGCCTTTGCTGATAGCATCACCCTGCAGGGCAAGCCCTGGTGCCGGCAGACCTCTCTTGAGAGAGATGGCAACAAGGTGCAGGTCAGCTTTGAGTCCGGCGAGGAGCTCAGTGATCCGGTGCTCGTCTACAGCACGGAGAAGGGCTTCACCGGCAAGCGTAAGTGGATCGAGCAAAAGGCGAGAGGGCTCAAGACGGGGGACGCCTATGTGGTCGAGGCCGAGCTGCCCGCCGGAGTCACCGGCTGGTTTATCAATGTGCGTAGCTCGGAGCTGACCGCGAGCTCGGAGTATCAAGAATAGCCACGAAGTGGCTGTTCTTGGTTCTTAGTTCTTTGTTCTTGGTTGGGAGCCGCCGGAGGCGGCAGGTTGTCGCTCCAGCTGAATGCTTGGCGTTTTGGCGATTTGGCGTGAGTTTTTTGGATTGGCACGCCATCCGCCTGTGGCGGACGCCAAGGTGGTGGGGTGGTATTTGTCGCATGGCGACAACTCATGTTAGCCGTGGGTTTTAACCCACGGGTTAATGGGTGTGAACATGTCCGGCGTCGCGTCAGCGACCGTTTAAGGGCGAAATGACAACCATGCGTCACCAAGCGCCGGATGAGCGGTCGCTACGCGACGTGAAACCTATGAAAAACTGGAATCCGTGGGTTGAAACCCACGGCTACGTTGCCATGTCGCTGACGCGACTGCGATAGCTGATATTCAGGCTTTCTTTA
>CAYXEC010000025.1:0-10649 GCA_964463855.1 uncultured Verrucomicrobiales bacterium
TTATAATCAGGCACGATATCGATGGGGATCAGCTCCACCGTCGTTTGCTGATAGACTGAAAGCGGCCTGAGCTCTACGATATTTGATTCCCTTTCCCCAGCGGGAATGGTCATTGTCACAACACTAATGGTTGGTTCAGGCGCCCATTCATTTGCAGAGGATGTTACCTTAAAATAACTCCGGCGAATGGGATAATCAACAAGGTCTCCTTCATTCACCAATATATGATCAAAGTGACCTATGGCCCATACGTCCGACTGATACCATTCATCCCATCCAAAGGTATGATGCGCGCCACGATACCACCTATTTGCAATCTGATCTTCTTCGACCCACTCCCCCATGGAAGTTTCATGAAACGCACTAAAGGGAGAACCAGACGCATAAATATTCCCATCGAGGGTCCATAGCGTCATCATGTTATCAATATCATAGTCTTTCCCTCTTACTTTTTTGACCACGTCAGGTTTAAGCACCCTATCTCCACTATTCGAAGAACTGTCACTAGCATCCGTGCCGTTGGCTATTTCCGTAAGATTACTCTCACCGTCCTCATCAAGATCTTCATCTCCATCTGCGACTCCGTCATCGTCACTATCAGTCGCTATTGGCACATATCCATTCTCCAACTCGAAGAGATTATGAAGCCCATCACCATCGGTATCATCTGGATCAGCCAGATTTGTCGGATAGGTCTGCAGACGGTAAAAAATAGCTCGGCTCTCCGGCGGCCGCAGGTCATCACCAAGCAATTTACTGTGAGCAAGCCCATCTCCCACATGGTAATAGGGAGTGTATTCCCAGTGGCTCAAGTCCTGGCTGTGTTGTAGAAATGAAGTAACTTCTTCTTCACTATTCCAGCGCAGGCGGTAACCGTCATCACCTTGTTCGATGAAGAGAGCTTCCTGGGCACCAATCCAGCAGGGAGAAATTGACACAACGACCCAGACCACCAAAAGGCAGAGCCGGCGCATATAGCAGTCACCCATCATCTTGTCCGTTAGCAATAATTCGCACGAACCTGAGCCAGGACGCGCTTAACTAACAGAATTGGTATTCACAAAATGAAATTCTAACAATTATTTTTGCCAGGCATTTTATGACATCCTCTATTTCTAACAGAGATATTGCTTAGTTAGAATATGTTACCAACAAAGATTCAACCGGAAAGCAATCCCGCCAACTATTCCGGAATACTTAATCAATAGAACAAACCACCCATATACGACGCAGTCAGCGAGCCCCGTCTTCAGATCAGAACGCCACAAGGATCAATGTCACTCCGCCTCCCGGCGGGCAATTCCGCGCAGCAAGCGGCCGAAGATGTCCGCCCCGGTGACAATGCGTTTCCGGTCCTCGGTCCAGTAGATCACCACATCACGGTCAACCACGTGGTCGTTGTGGTCGTTGGCCTCGACGACAAACTCACCCAGTACGTCATCGAGTGTTGTCTTGCTGTCAAAAACAACGATGGGGCGGTGGCAGAAATCATAGATGCCAATGTCACCAAGATCGCCTTGAGCCTCCGGGCCCCCGTGCTCAACCGCATAGAGGCTGCTGAGATACTCAGTGGTGTTGATCACCAGCTGTGGCCTGCCATCTTCCTCGCTGAGAATGACAGCACGCATCATCGGGTGCTTGTTAAGGGCAGCGACGAACTTCTGGCCTTCTTCGGTGTCAGGAGAAGGCAAAATCGGCAAATCCAGATTGACCGGCATGGTGTAAATGGTATCGGGATTGATGGGGTTACCCTCGTGAATGATGAAGCGGTCATCAAGATCGAGGAAGTTCAAAGCCCCCCTGCCCTCGTTAGCGCTGATCTCCGAGCTTTGCTCACTGATGTGTTTTTCAAGGATGATTTCGATATCCCGCTCACGATAGAAGGTGGGACCTTCCGGGCCGATCCAGCCATCAAGAATCAAAGCACAGGGCTTGGCTACAGGGTAAAGCAAAGCCTGATAAAAGCGGATGAGAGGAGAGAGCTTGGCCCCCACATCAAGGGCGTGGCGGGAGAAGTAGGCCTGCGGGATGATTTCACCAAAAAACGTGATACCCACTGTTGAGAACACAAAACCTCCGACACCGGCGAGAATGGACTCACTGAGCAAGGCAAGCAGCACGTTGACACTGACATTACCCCAAAGAATGGTGCAGAGCAGGAGGTTGGAGTCATTGCGCAGGTTGAGTACGCGGCGCGCGGATTCACTGCCTTTTTCAACCTCCGCCTCAAGGCGCATGCGGCCAAGTGAAAAGAATGCGAGGTTCGAGCCGGAAAACATAGCCGACTGGGAGAGACACGCGGCTATACCTAGCCAGGCCAATAGTTCCATATGGTCGATGATAATGATAATGTGGTTGGCTTCGCAGGTGCGCGAAGCATGCGCGGAGAATATAATCCACGACTTGCGGGAAAGTCCAGAGATAACAGCTAAGAACTCGCTCTCCCATGACAGTAGCCACTGGCCTTGAATTACACCTTCACCGATAACATCGATGTTTCCCGTGCGAAAGGCTATGAGTTGGACATTGCCAGCAAAGAGGGCTGGGATCCCTGCATTTCGGCTTTGTGCTTTTCCATTTCTCGCCTAGGCTGCGCCCGTGAGCTTTGTGGAAATATTCAACGCGGGCAAAAAATCTTCGCTGCTGCGAAGGTTTGAACATCTGCTCGCGCCCAAAACACATGCAGAACTCGAGACTATGGCGAGCCAGAGCAGGGCGATCACCCGCAGGAACTTTGGCAAAACCATGCGCCTCTTTGCCCCGCTCTATGTGTCCAATGAGTGTGTCAACAACTGCAGCTACTGTGGCTTCTCCAGGGACAACCCGATTCTGCGCACCACGCTCACTGTTGACCAGGTGGTGACAGAAGCGCGGCATCTGCATGGGCTCGGGTTTCGCAATATCCTCCTCGTTGCCGGGGAGCACCCAAAATTTGTCAGTGAGGGTTACCTCCAGGAGTGTATCGACGCCATCAGGGAGTTTATTCCGACCATCGGCATTGAGGTTGGCCCGATGGAGGACGGTCAATACGCTGAACTCGTGAACCATGGTGCGGAGGGGCTCGTTGTCTATCAGGAGACATATGACCGGGATACCTACTCCAGGCTGCACACCGCCGGGCCAAAAAAGAATTTTGACTGGCGGCTGGAATGTCCCGAGCGAGCCTATGCGGGTGGCTTTCGCAGGATAGGCATTGGTGCCCTCTTTGGCTTGGCCGACTGGAAGCCCGAGGCACTCGCCCTGGCCACACATCTCGAATACCTCTACAAACACTGCTGGAAGGCTTCCTACACGGTTTCCTTCCCGCGCATGCGTCCACACGCTGGCAACTACCAATATCAGGCAGATCCCGACCTCCTGCTCAATGACCGTCATTTCGTGCAGCTCGTTTGCGCTTTTCGCATATGCTTTCCCCACGTGGGCATTGTTGTGAGCACGCGCGAGCCTGCCTCCCTGCGTGACGCGCTTGTCCCTCTTGGAGTCACCCACATGTCTGCTGAATCCCAAACCGATCCGGGTGGCTACACCGGAGCTGGCACGGAGGACCTGCATCTCACCCTCAAGGGCAAGCGTGTTGAGCTTGAGGGCGGCTCAGCATGCAAACGAGCCACCGAGCAATTCACCATTGATGACAAACGCGGCATTACTCAGATCTCTGAAATGTTGCGCAGCAAAGGCTACGAGTCTGTCTGGAAGGACTGGGACAAGGGGATCCTTAGCCCATATGCTTAAATCACTATCAGTAAGATGAAGATCGTCCTCAACGGCAAAGATCATGCCCTGGAAAACCCCGTCAGTATCGAGGGGCTTCTCCAATCCATTCATCTGGCAGGCAAACCGGTGGTTGTGGAGCATAATCAAAAGGCCCTGTTCCCCAGGGAATATAATGCAACCATACTCGAGGAAGGCGACCGGGTAGAGATCGTCACCATTGCCGCGGGAGGCTAACCACCGGCTCAAGGCGCATGAGCGCTTCCCCGCATTCTTACTTCACTTTTCGAAATCCCGGGCTATATGTGACATGGTAGGGATGGATAATGTACATTCAGAATTTCAATTCGAAAACCGACGTGAGGCCGGCATACTTCTGGCAGAGCAATTGAAGCCTTTGGTTCTGGGTGATCCGGATTTACTGGTATTAGGCCTACCCAGGGGCGGGGTTCCCGTTGCCCACGAGGTGGCCCGCATTCTCCAAGCTCCACTGGATGTTCTCGTCGTGCGCAAGCTGGGCATACCGGGCTACGAGGAGACCGCCATGGGAGCGATCGCCTCGGGCGGAATGCAGATTCTGGATGCTGACTTGGTTGCCCGTCTGGGTATCTCCCAAGAGGCAATCGGGGAGACATTGCGGCGGGAGCAAGCTGAGCTTAAGCGCAGGGAGGAAACCTATCGCGGAGATTGCCCGCCCCTTGATGTCGCCGGCCGCACAGTCATTCTGGTCGATGACGGGATTGCCACAGGGTCCACCGTGATGGCAGCCCTCGGGTTCCTGCGTGCTGCACATGCAAAAAAAGTCATCATCGCAGCACCAGTATGTGCACCATCAAGCTGCAAGGCCCTCGCTCAAAAGGCCGATGATGTGATTTGCGTGATGGCACCTGATAATTTTCATGCAGTTGGCTTGTGGTATGAGGATTTCTCCGCCACTCCCGATACAGAGGTATGCCGCTTACTCCAGTCCACCCCGCATTGCCCGGAGACCAGTGAACAGGGCCAGGGTCTGCAACGCGATATTGTCGACCTTGTCAGGGAACATGCCCAGCCTCTGACCGGGGATCCTGCCGACTATGATGCCTTGTTGGCTGTGATTGGGGACTCCCCCCTCGTGCTCCTCGGCGAAGCTAGCCACGGAACCCATGAGTTTTATGCACAACGTGCAGAAATCACCAAACGGCTGATTCGGGAAAAGGATTTTGATGCCATACTCATTGAGGGAGATTTTCCGGACAGCTTGCTCATCAACCGTTATGTCACCTGCAAGACAGCGGATCAGGACAGCATTGAGGCTCTGGCCGGCTTTGAGCGTTTTCCTGCGTGGATGTGGCGAAATGATGTCATGCTCGATTTTGTCGGCTGGCTGCGTGACCACAATGAACAGGTTGGCAATGAATCGGGGCTGGTGAATATCTTTGGTCTGGACCTCTACAGCATGCACAAGTCCATGAACCATGTGGTGTCATACTTGGAATACGTCGATCCGCCGGCTGCCCAACGGGCACGCTATCGATACTCCTGCATTGATCGTTTCGGCGAGGACCCTCAAAATTACGGGCTTCTCGTAGCCAAGGGAATGAGCCATGGCTGCGAGGAGCAAGTGCTCGCCCAGATCCAGGAGCTCAGGGCAAAGGAAACCCGCTACCTGAGCTTTGATGGCATTCCGGCTAAGGACGCGCACTTCTATGCGGAGCAAAACGCCCGCACTGTGATCAACGCAGAGAAATACTACCGGGCCATGTTTCACTCAGGCCCGCAATCATGGAATCTCCGTGACGATCACATGATGGAAACCCTCATTGCCATCAACGACCATCTGACGGGGCAACGCGGCAAGTCCAAACTGGTGGTATGGGCCCATAACTCCCACCTGGGAGACGCACGACACACCTCCATGGGATATCGAGGGGAGCGCAATCTCGGGCAACTGGTTCGGCAAAAATATGGTAACAAGGCCTGCTTGATCGGGATGACCACCTACGAGGGCACGGTCACTGCGGCCCTCGGCTGGCACCAGCCTCCACAACGCAGAGCCGTACGGCCCGGCCTACAGGGAAGCTGCGAGCAACTTTTTCATCAGGTGGATCTTGCAGACTTCTATCTACCTCTGGGAGACGGGAATCCGGCTGCGCAGGCGCTGGTCAAACCCCTTCTGGAGCGAGCCATCGGCGTTGTCTACCGGCCTGAGACTGAGCGGCAAAGCCACTACTTCACAACCCATCTCGCCAAACAATTTGACGCGGTGCTGCATTTTGACCGGACACGTGCCGTGGAGCCATTGGAAAAAACAAGCCAGTGGATGGAGGGTGAATTACCGGAAAGCTACCCCACGGGCATTTAATCTGAGACAAGGCGGAGATGAAAATGGCCACCTTTTGCCGTGGGCGGCTAAGGTGATCCAGGAGCCGGATCAATTCGCCTGCTTCTCATCCGGCTTGATGAGAGGCTCTGGCTTACCAGGGTGAATTGGCTTCTTATGGGTGATGTTAATATCCATCCACATTTTCACCCGCGCGAGGATTTCACGCCGCGCGGTGTAGCCCTCCACATCACGCGCGTTGTAGCCATAGACTTTCATACCATGGGCTTTGGCAATATAGGCTGCGCGCTCATTTTGATACCTCTGGCTCACAACAATCAGGCTATCCAGGCCGGGGATCCTATTCGCCCGCAGCACCGAGTCCAATGTGCGCAGCCCCTCGTAATCACATACAATCCTGTCAGCGGGAACTCCCGCATTGATCAGAGCGCGCTTCATGGCATCCGGCTCGTTGTAATATTGTTCACGAAGTCCCGAAACGATGAGAAAATCCACCTTGCCCGCACGCCAGAGCTTCGCCGCTGCCTCGATACGGTACTTAAAATGGAGATTATCGCGCGTTCCAAGTTTCTCGGAGCAGCCAAAGACCAGGCCCGCCCGCTGTCTGGGCACATCATTGACATCATCAAAGAGAATACCTTTGCCAGCCCGCGTGGCTGAGTGATTGGCATACCACACGAATCCCACAAAAAGAATACACAGAGCCAATCCCAGAAGCATTAGCCTTCTCAGCCAGACCACAAGGCAGCGCCGGCCAGGGGAATCTGATGCAGACACCTTCCCTGTCCGATCCGGTGCTCTATGATGACTATCTGATTCGCTCATCGTTCATCAGGCTGGCATTGCTATTCAAGGCCATCGCCCCTTCGCGGGATGTTGACCAGTGTCTTCACAATCGTGGTAAAGACACCATCCTTCGGGTTTTCAGGCGCGATGACTTTAAGCTTTCTCTTCGCCGGCATCAGCGAGACATTCTCGACCCTGCCTATGTATTCACCATCCACCTCCATGGGCACCTCCCGATCACATTTAATTTCGTAGCATGAGGACTGGAGGTATTTCACCGATGAGTTGCCGGCATCAATCGCACCTGTCGCGAGGCCCTTGACTGAGTCGCGGATGAGCTTGAACCCAGCCTCGGTAAACACAAGCATGTCGAGCATGTCATCTGTGTGGTCTGCCTTGCGGAATAATTTGACCTGCCCCCCATAGAGCGAGCCATTGCCAGCCAGCGCACAAAAACCCTCTTCCACATGACCATCATCACAGATAATGCGCAACTTGGGAGGTTTGTCATTGAGCACTTTCATTGCTGACATGACATAGGCCATGGGACCGAGTAGTTTTTTCTGCTCCCATGTCGTCTCCTCAATGACCTGGGCATCAAAACCGATACCGGCCATCTGGACAAACGCACGTCCATTGGCCTGGAATAAATCGACTTCCTTGATGTATCCATCCTCAAGAATCTGCAGGGCCTTTTTCAGGTTATTAGGTGGCAAGCCAAGCTCACGGGCAAAGACATTCATCGTGCCAGCGGGCAAAACACCCAATGCGGTCTTCGTGCCAGCCAAGCCCTGTACCACCGCATTGAGCGTGCCATCCCCTCCTGCCGCGACCACAATAGGCTCTCCCTCCGCGGCCAGCTTGGCAGCCAACTCGGTGGCATCCTCGGCACTACGGCTGGCGTAAAGTGTAAACCATTGGGCATGGGACATGAGAAAACGCAATGTCCGCCGCCCTCGCTGACTGCGAGCACTGGGATTAAAGATGAGCGGATACCGGTGGGCCATCGTGGTAAATCTTGCACGTATTCCAGTACTTTTAAAACCAAGAATTCGTGAATCTTGCATACCCTTTGCCGCCTGTTTTATTTGATGCTTGCCGACCGCAAAAGCTGGGTTCAGAACATGTGGCATGACCAAGCAGCTTGAAGATCTGTTCGCATTTCTCCGTTTTGCCAGTATCTCAACAAACTCCGGCCATGCCGGCGACGTGCGGGCGTGTGCGCAATGGCTTGTCGGCAAACTCGATCAAATGGGTCTCGACACCGAACTTCATGAAACGCCTCGCCACCCCATCGTGGTGGCCCGCAACCAGCATGTGGAAGGAAAAAAAACCTGCCTCATCTATGGTCACTATGATGTCCAGCCTGTCGATCCCATCGAGCTCTGGGATTCACCTCCCTTTGAGCCTGAAATACGGGACGGCAGAATATGGGGGCGTGGGGCCACCGACAACAAAGGCCAGATGCTTGCTCACGTATTGGGAGTAGAGCAAACACTTGAAGAGGATGGAGAACTTCCGGTGAACTTGATTTTTCTTTTCGAGGGCGAGGAGGAAATTGGCAGCCCTCACCTTGTTCCGTTTATTAAGGAACACAAGGCCGAGCTACAGTGCGATGTGATTGCTGTGTCAGACACAGGCATGGTTGCCAGAGGAGTTCCCACGATGGGTTACGGTTTGCGTGGCATTGCTTGCTGTGAGGTCAGCATCAAAGGCCCATCCGGCGACCTACACTCCGGGGTCTACGGTGGCGCTGTTGCCAATCCCGCTACCGCGGCGGCAAAACTTGTGGCATCACTACATGACCCGGATGGCAAAATCGCCATCGAAGGTTTTTACGATGATGTGCGTCCCCTTGAGGAATGGGAGCGCAAGATGTGGGAAAACATTCCAGGCATGTCGGAGCAAGACATGCTTGCCGTTACCGGATCGCCAGCGCTCTACGGCGAGCCAGGTTACAGCTCGGCGGAACGTCTCTGGGCACGGCCAACCGCTGAGGTCAATGGCATAGGCAGCGGCTATCAGGGAGAGGGATCAAAAACCGTTCTCCCCTCCGAGGCCATGGCGAAATTCTCTTTCCGGCTCGTCCCCGACCAGAATCCCAAGGACATCATGGAAAAGGTCACGAGGCATTTTAAAGCCCACTGCCCGGAGGGCGTCACCATCGATGTCAAGATCGGCCATGACGGCAAACCATTCTATGCAGATCCTCATTCTGAAAACAGCAAGGCAGGGCAGGCAGCGCTGAGGGCAGCCTTTGGCAAAGAACCCGTCTTGATTCGGGAGGGAGGTTCCATACCCGTGATCCAAGACATGAAGGAAATCCTCGGTGTCGAGGCCCTGATGTTGGGCCTGGCACTTCCCGATTGCCAGATCCACGCACCCAACGAGAATTTTTATCTCGAGAACTTTGAAAAAGGCATTGCCTTGAATCGCGCTCTTCTCAAAGAGCTTGGCAAGTAGCGACACGGGGTCAGACGGTGGAAACAGACGGCAGATCTACTATCTGTCACCCACTGCCTCATCATCCAGAGCCTTCAGGCGATCCAAGTAGGCATTATTTGGCTCTGGCTTCAGCGGGCGCCCTTCGGTCTCCATCATGGCATGAACCTGCCCTGAACTCATCTCGATAAGCTCCTCGATAATTTCGGCCTCGGGCAGGTTCTTCCAATATTTTTTTGGCATCTCGCTTTGCATCATTTTGATCTTGAGCCGGGCGGGATTGAAAATGCTGCGGTAATAGCCACGCCAGAGCTCCTCAAGCTCATCCGCATCCGGCGCAGCTGCCTGATCCACTCCGTCCGTGTAGGTGATGCCCTGCCCGTCCCAATGCACGCATTCATCCGGAGTGAGGATCGACCAGTTCATGCCTCCAAAGCGCTTTCTGAAAAACGCCGTATTGAGTCTCACAATGAGGTGTTCGGGCTCAAACCAGGCCACGTAGTTTTCCCGCCCGTTTTCATCCTCGCTTGCGACTTTGCGGAACCTCACAAAGGCACGCATTTTGTGAATATCCCTGCTCACGGTGGCTCGCATGCGCTCAAGGGCACGTATACGCACATCGGTCTGATTACTCAGGACGCGCCGGTCCGAGCCATGGCTCATCTCCCAGAGCACTTCATAGAGCAAGCTCCAGTGCTTTCCGGAACGATGCGCGCACACTGTTTGGGCCAGCTTCAAAAAGCTCCGCGGAACCCTGGGCTCCGGCGCCTCCAATGGCAGGGCGAGAAGCTCATCAAAGGCTAACAGGCCACCTTGGGAACCCGCTTTTTCCCACATCACATCCTTGGGTTGAACTTTTTGAGCCAACAGGCTGCGTGCTGCTTTTCTCCACGCATCAAAATGGGGCTCAATAACAACGCTTGTCATGATACTAGAATTCACCATGCAGTGCTTCCGCCCCGGCCTGCACCATGACGGCCTTGCTCATTTTGGGAGCTACAGAAAAATCCAACTCCATTTGCTCTGGAGGCGGGGCAAACTTTGCCCGCAGCTCACTACTTGATAATTCCAGGCGAGCCGGGTGATGGTTGATGCAAATCATGAATGGCATCGTCTTTTTAAGATTCACCCGCAACTTGATCAAATCCTCCAGCCTCACCGCATGATGGCGGCGCAAGCTCACAATTCTCTGTGCATTCCTGACACCAAGCCCAGGTATGCGGTAGAGCATTTCCAGCGGTGCACGATTGATATCGAGTGGAAAGACCTGCCTGTTGCGCAACGCCCACGAGAGCTTGGGGTCAATGTCCAGATCCAGGTTAGGGGTATTGGCCTCGGTGAGCTCCCCAACATCAAAGTGATAAAAGCGCATCAGCCAGTCCGCCTG
>CAYXEC010000025.1:10749-25658 GCA_964463855.1 uncultured Verrucomicrobiales bacterium
CCGCGGAAATGGTGCTCTTCGCGTAATAACTTCGCCACCCGCACAACGAGCTCCATCGTGTAATCGGCACTGCGCACAATGCCCGAGCTCAAAAACAGGCCCTCCACGTAGTTGCGCTTATAGAATGACAAGGTCAGCTCGACGACCTCTTCCGGCGTGAACCTCGCTCTCTGCACATTGCTGGATCGTCGGTTGATACAGTAATGGCAGTCATACAGGCAGACGTTGGTGAGCAAGACCTTGAGTAGAGAGATGCAGCGCCCGTCCGGCGCGTAGGAATGGCATATCCCGGTGCCCCCCGTGGAGCCAACCCCCTTTCCCTGGGCCGAGTCCTTTTTCGCACCGCCTGAGCTGGCACAGGAAGCGTCGTATTTGGCGGCATCTGCAAGTATTTCGAGCTTTTTGAGAGTATTCACATGAACATGGTATTCTATTGAACACCACATTCAAGATTATTATAACAGAATTACCGTTTGACTGCCACCAAGCCCAGTTCTAATAAAGGTTGCAATGGCAAAATCGACTTCCAAGAAGAAAGCGGCAGAGGATCTGGAAAATCAGTACTGGCATGTGCTTCTCACCACTGGCAAAAGGCCCTCCAGTGTCTATGCCTTCACCCAGGAAATCGGCATGGAGGAGTCGGAATTTTACCAGCATGCCGCCAGCTTCGAGGCTCTTGAGGCTGCCTACTGGGATCGCCTGGTCGAGGAAACCATCAAGGTATTGCACAAGGATAAAGAGTATGCCGATTACCCGGGGGATCAGAAGATACTCGCCTTCTTCTTCACCTTTTTCGTCCATGCCCAGAAAAACAGATCCCGTCTGGTCGTGTTTTTCCCACGTCCAGGATGCTTCAAGGCGCTCAAGCCAATGAGAAAGCGCTTCATCGAATTTGCCAGGGAAATTGTGCAAGAGGGCATCGAGGACGGCACTATTGCCGATCGCAAAAAAATCAGTGAGAAATACCCCGAGCTTCTCTTCGAGCAATTCCGCAGCATCATAGAATTCCACCGCAAGGATCAATCCGATGAGTTCCAGGACACGGATGCCCTCATCGAGAAAAGTGTTCGCTTCAGCGCGGACATTGCCAGATCAGGCACATTGGATTCAGCTTTTGACCTTGGACGCTTCCTGATGCGTCGGCTGACGCTGCCAAGTTCATAAGCTCAATGAAAGAGCAGACCAAAATCCCGAAAAACAAGATTGGGCGCGCCAGCGAACTCGCCCGTACCGGCATTCAGGTGGGGGTCAATTATCTGAAATACAAGGCTCAGAAAACCATCACTGGCAACGACGACAAATCCTCATTCCACGAGGTCACGGCCCGACAAACCTACGACACCTTCAGCAAGCTCAAGGGAGGGCCTCTCAAGCTGGCCCAGATGCTGAGCATGGATCGCAACCTGATCCCTGAGCAATACGCGGATCAATTCTCACAGGCTCATTACAACGCACCTCCCCTCACCTACCCGCTGGTCGTCAACACCTTCATCAAGGAGCTGGGCAAACGGCCCAATGAGATCTTTGAGAACTTCACTACCAAGGCCGTCTCAGGCGCCTCCATTGGCCAGGTGCACCAGGCGGAAATCGGCAGCCAAAAATACGCAGTCAAAATCCAGTACCCGGGGGTTGCCGACAGCCTCAAGTCTGATTTGGCGATTGTGAAACCCATTGCAACCAGACTCTTCCAGCTGGATTCCAAGGCAATTGAGCCTTATATGAAAGAGGTCGAGGAACGCTTACTGGAGGAAACCGATTATCATCTTGAACTCGAGCGTTCCCAGGATCTGGCAGCAAAGTCCAGTCATCTTCCACACACACGCTTCCCAAGCTATTTCCCCGAGCTCAGTAGCCAGCGCATCCTTACCATGGAATGGATTCCCGGAGTGCAGCTTGATACCTTTGCCGAGTCTGATGCAACCAGGGCGCTCAAGCAGACCATCGCCCAGGCGCTCTGGGATTTCTATCACCATCAGATCCACGAGCTGCGTCTGTTCCATGCAGACCCACATCCGGGTAATTTCAAAGTTCATGACGATGAGTTGTGGGTGCTTGACTTTGGCTGCACCAAATCACTCGATGAGCAATTCTACAGGGATTATTTCGCCCTGATGGATCCGGCAGTGCTCGAGGACGATGCGACCTTCCGCAAGGCACTGCACAAGATAGGCCTGCTCCTCGACACCGACACCCCTGGCGAGAAGGACAAACTCACCGACCTGTTCAGGGCATCCGTTGAGCTGCTCTCGAGGCCCTTCGTGCACGGCACCTTTGACTTTGGCAACCAGGACTACTTTGACGAGCTTGCCCAGTTTGGCGAGGATGCCAGGATGGACAAGGAGCTCAGCAAGCTGAGCACATCGCGCGGCAACGCGCACGCCCTCTACCTCAACCGCACCTATTTTGGCTTGTATCACCTGGTGGGAAGCCTGGATGCCACCATCACCACCAAATTACCTGACTACGCTGCCGCGAACGGCTCCTGATCAACGAGTATCCCAAGACCATCATTCCATAATTACCCACACCCATGAAAACAGCTCTCATTATCGGCGGATCTCACGGCATTTCCGAGTGCCTCGCACGCAGGCTTGAACACGAAGGCATCCAAGCCCTGACGGCCAACCGCTCCGGTAGCGGTGAACATCACCAGATCTTTGATGCCGCTCACCAGACACCGCTCAGTCTTCCAGATCAGCTCGACGGCCTGGTCTACGCACCCGGTTCCATTACGCTAAAACCATTTCACCGTCTCAGCGAAGAGGATATCCTCAATGAATTCAAACTCAACGCACTCGGAGCCGCGCAAGTGATTCAACAATGCCTGCCCGCCCTCAAGCAGTCCCCTGCTGCCTCCATCGTGCTTTTCTCCACAGTAGCCGTGCAAACCGGTCTTCCATTTCACGCCTCCATCGCCATGGCCAAGGGGGCTGTTGAAGGACTTACCCGCTCACTGGCAGCGGAGCTTGCCCCCTCGATCCGTGTGAATGCCATTGCCCCCTCCCTGACAGACACCCCACTGGCTGAAAACCTGATCAACAGCGACAGCAAGCGCGAGGCTTCAGCGCAGCGCCACCCCCTCAAAACCATCGGAGAACCCGAGGACATTGCGGCCCTTGCCGCCTTCCTGCTCTCCACGGAGGCGAAATTCATCACCGGACAAGTCATGCATGCGGACGGCGGCATGGGAGCTGCCCGCACCTTCTGAGCCAAGCTAGAGCAGCAGCCCCCCCGGATCAGCCTCCCAGCCGCTGTGAATCTTCTCGCGGTAGGCGGCAGCTCGCGCTCTATGCATCTCAAGTTTTTCAGGAGCCATCCTGTCCAATTGCATGGTCATCATGCCCAACCTTGGCTGGTTTTGATAAAACTCCCGGTTGGAGTCGATGAAGTCCCAGAACAGGGCATCCCAGGTATCGCACCAATCGCCCTTGGGATAGTCCGACATCTTGCGGATATAATTCGATCCACAGACGTAAGGCTTGGTCACAAATTTACCACCATCGGCGAACTGGCTCATGCCATAGACGTTGGGCACCATGACCCAGTCATAAGCGTCAATGAACATCTCCATGAACCAGCAATAGACCGATGTCGGCCTTACATGGCAAAGCTGGAAAATCACTCCCAGCACCATGAGTCTCTCAATGTGGTGATTGTAGCCTGTCTGGAGAACCTGCCTGATCGCACGGTCCACCGGTGGCAAGCCACTACGCCCGGAATAAAAACATCTGGGCATGTCCTTGGAAAAGCCCCAGAAATTGGACAGCCGCATTTCCCGTCCATGCAGCTCATACATGCAGCGCATGAACTCCCGCCAGCCGATGATTTGCCGGATAAAGCCCTCAAGTGAATTGAGCGCCACGCCATGCTCCCGCGCGTATTCGAGTGCCCGTTGCACCACGTCGGCCGGATCGAGCAGGCCAATGTTGAGCATGGGGGTCAGCAGTGAGTGCTGCTGGGTGGCAAATTGTTTGGAGAGTGCATCCTCATAGTCACCGAAGAGATCAAAACGCTCGCGCAAAAAAACCTCCAACCACTCTCGCGCTTCCTCGTGAGTCCTCGGAAGGCCCTGATCAGCACTTCCAAACGCATTGGGAAAATGGCTCTGTACCCAGTCCCGGGTCTCAGCGGAGAAATCCGCCACCCGGGGCAGGTTTGGCTCCTGATAGTTTTTAGGCAGCTTCTTGCGGTTTTGCTCATCATAGCTCCATGAGCCACCCTCAGGTTTACCTGCCTCATCAAGCAGGATGCCCATACGCTTTCGCTGCGCCTGATAAAAATGCGCCATGAAGGGGTTCTTCTTGTCCTGCAAATAGGAGCGCCACCAATCATCGGGACTCAGAAAATTGGGAGTCTCATACCAAATCAAACCCACCTTTTTGCCGGCACACCAATGTTCCAGGCGCCGGCCAAGGAGATCATCCACCACTGCGGCAACATGAACTTTACTCACAGCCGGCGGCAAGGCATCAAGCACATCATGGCTGTGTGAGCTGCCCGGAGGCAAATCCAGTTTATGCACTTTGAAACCACACTCTGAGAGCAAGCTGATGTAACATTCCCCGGCTTCCCTCAGCAGGGATTGACGCCTTGCATGATGCTCAAGCGGCCACTCGGTATCACTGCCGTACACCAATGGCTCCTCGACAAAAAACACCGGTCTCTTCGCACACAGGGCAGGATGTTCCTTAAAAAGCTGGTGCGGGTAAACGAGGGTGATTTCCATGCCTTTTGACCACTAGGGTTTTGCCCCCTGTTGATTGGGCAGGACCAGCAGCATCTCCCAGGTTTTTTTCTCATCCGGGGTTCTGGGACCGTTGTAACCCAGCACACGGTAATCGCTACTTTGCCATCCGCCTTTTTTCAGGGCCTCGTCCAGGGCTTTTTTTGCCTTTGCCAGGCTCTCCCTATTCTTGGGCCCCTGCCAAATGTAGCTCAAGGCCTTCATCGAAGGCACATCCTTGACCCGGATCCTGGTCCCATCCTGACCTATCTTGCCGACCTCATCATGCTGGTAGAGAAAGCCCATCGAATCCATTCCGAGCTTTTGCCCGTCTTTGCCTCTCTGCCCCATCCCCATCTCCACGGGAGCCGTCATCGGTATGTTCTGCCGCTTGATATGGCTAAACAAACGCCAGAAGGCAAAACTGCTACTCCAACCCTCCGTGTAGGCAGCGCGATAAGCGGGGAAAACCTTGACCGTGACCACCCCCGTAGCACCCGGAACGGGCCATCCCCTGGGTAGAGGGGCCTCGGCAACATATTGCGAGACCCTGGCGTCCTCGTCAGCTTGCGCAGTCACATTCATCGCTAACAAAAGGCCTGATAGTAGGGCGAAACATAATCTCATCATCATGCCGGGATTCCCCATCAGGGTTCCCGCAATCAGATGCGCCGTCAAACACTATTTACCTACAGGATGTGGGTGCGGTCCGGCATGAAGCCTGACACACAGGGTAACAAGCTAGTGCTTGAAGTGGCGGTGACCGGTGAACACCATCGCGATACCTGCTTCATCCGCGGCAGCAATGACCTCCTCGTCACGGATCGAGCCTCCGGGCTGGATACAAGCTGTTGCGCCAGCTTCAATGGCGGCATTGAGTCCGTCAGCAAATGGCAACATGGCATCAGAGGCCATGACACTGCCCTGCAGTGAGAGACCTGCCTCCTTGGCTTTCCAGACCGCAATACGGGAAGAATCAACACGGCTCATCTGACCCGCCCCGATCCCCAGAGTCCGGTCCATACCGCAATAGACAATGGCATTGGATTTGACGTGCTTGACCACCCGCCAACCAAAGCGCATGGCACGAATTTCGTCCTCACTGGGGGGGCGCTTGGTCACTACCCGCTCCTCAATATTGTCCAGCCCCAGAGCCGTGTGATCGCGGCCCATCACCATCAGCCCACCGGGTGCAGAACGTATCACCGGATCCTTGCGCACTGCCTCCCATGCATCACTGTTGAGCTTGATGAGGCGCAGGTTTTTCTTCTTTTGCAGGATGGCACGCGCTTCGGGCTCGAAATCGGGCGCGATAATGACATCGGTGAAAATGGAGGAGATAATGCGGGCCAGTCCTTCTGTGAGGGAGCGGTTCACCACGATGACCCCGCCGAACGGAGCCTGGGTGTCGGTCTCGTAAGCGAGCTGCCATGCCTTGCGCAGATCCTCGTCATCCTGGCCAAGGCCGCAGGGGTTGGTGTGCTTGAGAATGCCCACCGTTGGCCTTACGAAGTCAGTGATCAGTTCGGAAGCAGCCTCGATATCAATGACATTGGTATAACTGAGCTCCTTGCCCTGCAACTGGGTGAACACGTCACTGAAGTTGCCATAGAGTGTGGTGGGCTGATGCGGGTTGTCGCCGTAACGCAACTCCCGGTCAAGCGGCAGGCTGATGACAAAGCGTGAACGGGTGGCCTCACCAGCCTGGGATAGATAGTTCGTGATTGCCGAATCGTAGGTTGAAGTCCGCAGGAATACCTTGAGAGCAAGTTCTTCGCGTAGTTTGTATGAGGTATCGCCATCGTGCTCCTCCATTTCAGCAAGCACCCGCTCGTAGTCCCCGGGGTCAGTGACCACGGTGACTGACTTGTAGTTCTTGGCGGCACTGCGCAGCATGGAAGGACCACCAATGTCGATGTTCTCGATAGCCTCTTCAAGGGTCACCCCTTCCTTGGCCACCGTCTCCTCAAAGGGGTATAAATTCACAACCACGAGATCAATGGGGGGAATGTCATGATCCTCAGCCTGCTTGAGATGCAGCTCATCATCGCGCTTGTGCAAGAGACCGCCATGCACTTTGGGGTGCAATGTTTTGACCCGACCTTCAAAGAGCTCAGGAGCACCGGTAAAATCGGAGACATCCATGACGGCGAGACCTGCATCACGCAGCGCCTTGGAAGTTCCCCCAGTGGAGAGAAGTTCGATACCATGTTTTTCCAAGCCCTTGGCAAAATCAATAAGACCGGATTTATCGGAGACGGAGAGGAGAGCACGTTGAATGGCCATAGTGTGATGTAGGTGGGCCCCGTCAATGGGGCGCCACTGACCTACCCCCAGCAGCAGACGGGGGCAAGCCCGAATATGTCCTGATGGTCCATTTCGAGGCTAAGTCTTTGGCTCTTCCGGGGCTGGAACCTCCTCTTTGAGCCATTTCCAGAGAACGCCATCCACCGGACCCATCAGCCATGCCAATAGGAAGATTATACCACCACACACCACCACCGATGCCGCCATATTGGAGTTGAACCAGACGTGCAAATACAAGCCGCCCACCGCAGAAAGCAGTGAATGCAGTGCAGCAATCAGGAGCATTAGCTTGAGGCGGTGGGTGCACAAGTAAGCGGCCGCTCCGGGAAGGATGAGTAGCGCGATGACAAGAATAGCTCCCACTGCCTGGAATGCAGCCACCACTATAAATGACACCACAAACATCATGCCGTAATGAATCACTGCGGGGCGGTAACCGTATGAGGCTGCCAGGTCGGCATCGAATGAGCTCAGCATCAATACACGGTAAAAAAACACCAGCAAGAATAGGGTGGCTAATGTGACCCCGGCCATTACTACAACGGGTTCCGGAACCATCATGCCCCATATCTCCATACGGTCATCCTCAAGCAACAGGCCAAGGCGACCATGCAAGACACACTCGAGATCGAGATCAACATTTCTTCCCAATAGCAACTCCATGAGAACTACTCCGAGAGCAAACAATGCCGTGAATGAAATGCCCGTGGCCGCATCCTGCTTCACCCGGGTCCACTTATGAATGAGCTCGATAATGACCGTGGATGCGAGACCCGCGAGACCAGCGCCGACGATGAGCCACGGCGAGGCCAGGTCCCCGGTTATGTAGAAGGCGATCACAACCCCGGGAAATACACTGTGGCTGATCGCATCACCGGTGAGCGCCATGCGGCGCAAAATCAGAAAAGAGCCCATCTGGGAGCACGGCAAGGCCACAAAAAAAGCCATTAAAATGAGCCAGAGCGCACCCATTCCAAGCACATCCCAGGGCAGGGTCATGTATTCGACTATTTTCATCACTGGGTTACAGGGTGCCGGGAAACCAGATGAGGCGGCTGCGGGATGGGTTTGCCGTGGGGGTCAAGCTCGGGGAAATCAAGGTGCTTCTCGAGTTGGCGTACAATACCGGGGCCAAGGATATGCTCTATTTTTTCGGCATCCTCATGCACATGATCCTCGGCGTAGTCAGCCTCGTTCGTCAAATAAAGCTCCCACAAACGATGGTTGCGCACAATTTCCATGGCACGTTTCCATCCCAAACGGCTGAGATGCAGCGACGCACCGTCTTCAGCCATGTCGATGAATCCTCGTCTCGATAGCGAACCACAATCCTTCCTTACAAGATTTTCAGCCACCCCCCTCTTGCGGGCGAGCATCAGCACACTCACCTCTTCGTGTGCAAAACCCTCAGCCTCGAGAATCTGGTAAATGGCTTTGAGCGTGTTTTCCCTCTTCACGCGCATGCGTCGGCTCAGAATGCGCAACACTCTCACAAGAACACCATGACGAGGTGCGATGAGGTAAACGACGGCAAACACCATTGTGGCGGAAAGAGCAATGACAGGTCCCGTAGGCAAGCCATGGACCTCCGCCGAAACGATGGCACCCACAACCCCGGCGAAGACACCAAACACCATGGATAGGGCGAGCATACGGTCGAAGCGATCGGTGAGCAGATAGGCTGCGGCAGCAGGAGTAATGAGCATCGCCGATACCAGTACCACACCCACAGCTTGCAGTGCCACTACCACGGAGAATGTCAGCAAAAAATAAAAGACCCCGTTGAGAGTCCTCACCGGATAACCCAACGCCCGGGAAAAACCCTCGTCAAAACTCAACACCAACAAGGGACGCCTGAAAAAAAACATCATCACTATAAGAATCGCCGTGGTGATAAGCATCATGCGCAGATCACTCGCATCGATCGAACCCACATTGCCAAAGAGGAAATTCATCACCCCCACGGTATCCTGCTGGTTTCTCGACTGCCACATGATGCCAAAGGCAAAAAAAGTCGCCAACACGATGCCAAGGGCGGCATCGGACTTCAGGCGCGTGCTGGCCATCATCAGCCGCACCAGACCCACCCCCAGTAAACCAGCGATGGCCGCGCAGACAAAGATAACGCCGGGGTTGCGCTCCGGACTGTAAAGGAGACCCGCCACCACTCCTGGAAGAACCGCATGCGAGAGAGCGTCACCCATCAAGGCCACGCGGCGCAACACCACAAAACAGCCCAACAAGCCACAACCGGCACCAAGCAGCACCACAGCCATCAAAGCCTTGCCACTGCCACTACCCGGTATCATTGCGTCCAGCCAGGCAGTTATCATGGGAAAATCATGGATCATTGCCTGGATGACATTTTTGCGGCCTGATCGGCGACCTCACTGAGAATAGTCAGACGGCCCCCGTAGGTTTTTTGCAGAAGCTCAGGCGTGTAGACTTCCTGCACTTTGCCAAAGGCCACAAGGCGCATATTGAGCAGCAGCAAGTGGTCAAAATACTCACTTGCGGACTGTAAATCATGATGAACCACCAACACCGTTTTGCCTCTCTGCCTCATCTCGCGCAGCAGGGTCACAATGGCGGCCTCGGTGGCTGCATCGACTCCCACAAAGGGCTCATCCATGAGATAGAGATCACTGTCTTGCGCCAACGCCCGTGCCAGGAATACCCGCTGCTGCTGACCACCACTGAGATTGCCTATTTGCCTGTTCGCATAGGGCAGCATCCCCATTTTTTCCAAAGCCTCGCTGGCGCGCCGCTTCTCTGCCTTGCCGGGCCTGCCAAACAAGCCCAGGCCACCATAGGTTCCCATCAGTGCCACATCCATCACGGTGACAGGAAAATCCCAGTCCACACTTTCTCTCTGGGGCACGTAGCCCACGCGCCGCAGGTTCTCACGCAGGGGTTTGCCAAAGACCTTTACCCAGCCTCCGGATGAGGGGACAACCCCCATGACCGCTTTGATCAGGGTCGACTTACCCGCACCATTGGGCCCCACAATGCCGACAAGACTTGCCGTGGGAATCTCCACATCAATACCATACAAGGCAGGTTGCTTGTGGTAGGTGACCGTCAAGTCGTGGGTTTCGAGAGCGGTTTGGGATGGATCACTCATGGCTTTGTATGGATCTGTTTGACTACCCGCTTGATAGCACCCTTCCAAGCTTACTTCAACCCATCGACGATGGTGTTCACATTGTGTTTGATCATGCCGGTGTAAGTACCCCTGTCATAGGTTTCACCGTGGAGAGTGACCAGATCTCCGGGCTTTCCCATTGCATCGGAAAACAACTCATGCTCGCTGACCCTGACACCAGATTCTTCTGCCACTGCCTTGATGCCTTTCGCATTCACACTCGACTCCGGGAAAATGGACTTCAGCTGCTTGCTCTTGATGAAAGCAACCAGCTCTGCCCTGTCTTTCAGACCCGATTCAGAGTTGGTAGACACACCCTGCAGGCCTCTCACCTCAATTCCAAAGGCCTGACCAAAATAGTGAAAGGCATCGTGGCTGGTCACCAACACTCTCTGCTGCTCAGGTATCTCTGCCATCCTTCGCGCAGCCCAGTGGTGCAATTCCACAAGCTGCTCAGAATATGCCCTGGCCCTGGCCTTGTAATCATCCGCTCCCACGGGATCAGCCTCGCAGAGTGCCTTGACCACTACCTCAACGCATCTCACCCAGAGTCTGGGATTACCCCAGATGTGGGGATCATAATAGCCTTGGAATTCCTCCCGTGGTTTGAGCAAAAGGTTTTCAGCAACTCCATCCGTCACCGCGAACACACCTCCCTGCTTGCTGGCTCTTTTCTCCAGCAGGTGTTGCATCCTTCCCTCCAGGTGGTGGCCGCTGTAAAAAATAATATCCGCCTGCTGCAATGCCACCGTGTCATTGAAGGTTATCTGATAGCTGTGCGGATCCACACCCGGCCCCATCAGACCCTGAACCCCAATACGCTCGCCCCCAATGGCCCGGACCATGTCGGTAACCATTGTGGTAGTGGTCACCACTCGTAGTTTCCCCTCTTCCTGTGCCAGGCCATCCCCGGCGCCCTGCCCCTTCTGCAGTATCCATGCCAGCCCTCCAACCAGAGCCCCGAGGACAATTACAATGGCGATCAAACGTTTCACTACCGTGTGCTTTAAGTCATAACCGACAAGCAGTCAAGTGATAATTAGCCAAGGCTAATTTTGTTTTGCATGCAAAATTTATTTCTTGCTATTTTTCAGGCCAAATTTGTGTAGGTTTCGCGTAAGACATCTTTCAAAAACGACGTAAATTCACATCATGGATAAAAGCTCAGGCGATAAAACCAACGAAAATCAGGACAAAAAAGGCTCGGACCCCTCTCAAAAAGACAAAAAGGCACAGGATTCGTCATCTGCTGCTGAGTCAATTTCCGAGAACTCCCTCCAGAGGAAGTTCTTTATTCCCGTCGTTATCCTGAGTGCGATCGCCATCCTGATCGTTGCCATCATGCCCTTTCTTGGTGAGGTCGGCATGGCCAGTGAAAGTGCCACCACCATCATTGGCAAATGGATCGGATTCCTGGGTGAATTCCACCCCCTCTTCCTGCACCTGCCCATCGGTGCTGTCATGCTGGTCATCGTGATGGAGATTCTGCGCCTCATCACCTTTGGCAAATACTCCCCTCCGACAACGCTGGGTCTCTGCTTTGCCTCGGCCACCGGGGTGTTTGCCATGGTATTTGGATATTGCCTCTACCTCACAGGTGACTTCTCAGGTGAGCTCATCGAGGAGCACAAGCGGGACGGTATCATTTTCACCATCCTTCTCATTGCCACCTTCCTGGTCAAGTATGCCTCCGACATCGGCTACATCGGCAAATTTGCCAATCCCTCCTATATTCTCGGCCTCTTTCTCACCACTGCCATGATGATGAGCGCCGGCCATCACGGTGGTGAAATCACCCACGGAGATCCACTCGACAAAGCCCCGTGGAAACTGGATGACGAGGTCGCCGCAGCCGAGGTGATTACTGACCCCATAGTCTACACCAACATCATTCATCCTATTCTCGAGCAAAAATGCATCACCTGTCATGGTGATAAGAAACAGAAAAGCGGTCTGCGCATGGACAGCTATGCCGCTCTTCTGGAGGGTGGTGAAGAGACAGACTGCCTCGTTCCCGGAGATACCGAGAAGAGTGCCATGGTTGCCTACCTCCACCTGCCTATGGAGGATGATCTGCACATGCCCCCAGAGGGTAAAAAGCAGCTCACCCAGGAAGAAATCCAGATCCTTGAATGGTGGGTGAAAATCGGTGCCCCCGAGGCCTCCAAAATCAGCGAGGTTGAAGTCTCGGATGAAATCGCAGCGGCAATCGACACACTGAAAACACCGGAGCAGATCGCACGCGAAAAAGCAGCCCTCGAAAAAGCCGAAAAAGAGCGTGTTGCAGCAATCAATGCAAAACGCGCCCGTCTTGCGTCATCACTCAAGGCGGTCAATGGCAAGTATGCCGGTTCGCTGAGCTACATTTCCAAGGACAGTACGGACCTCTCCTTCTCTGCGGTGAGTTACCGCAAGGACTTCAATGATGAGAGCCTCGCCGTGCTCAAGGATGCAGCGGCTGATATCACCGAGCTCGATCTCAGTGCCAGTGCAATCACCGATGATTCCGCCCAGGCGATTGGTGACTTCGTCAATCTGCGCACACTCAAGCTCAACCAGACCAGCATCACCGATGCTACCTTGCCCGAGATTGAGAGACTCAATCAACTCGAGGTATTGAACCTTCACAGCACCAGCGTCACGGATGAAGGCATTAAGAATCTGGAGCCTATGAGCTCCTTGAAGAAGGTATTCTTGTGGAATACCAAGGTTAGCGAGGCAGGTGCCCAGGCTCTCGAACAAGTACTGGTTGCCACCCATGCCAAGGCCCAGGAGGGGCTTGAGCAAGAGGATCAGGACAAAACAGTTCCCGAGGTAGTGTTGGGCGCGGCCGGCAAAAAGGAGGCCACTACGGAGAATCAGCCCGCACCTGCAGAGAATCAACCAGCAGCTCCAGCCCAACCTGCGGTAAATCCGCCACAGCCTGCCGGAACTCCAGCTCAACCCAAAGCTCAGTAGGCCACACGGCGGATATCCCCCGCCTCCAGGCTGGCTCAGGCGGGCATTTCTGAATAGGGCTATCCAGAAAGCCTACACAATGGGATCGGGAGGCACAGAACCACTATCTGGAAAAACCAGACTGATCTTCCTGTTCTTTGGCTGTCTGGCAGTCGATACACAGTGACACCGAGGGCTTGGCCTTCAATCTCTCAACGTTGATGTCCTTGCTGCATCGGTCACAGACGCCATAAGTACCTTCGTCAAGACGCTCGAGGGCATATTCAATTTTCTCAAGCAGCTTGCTTTCGGAAAAACCGAGCTGGTGTTCAACCATGTTCTCAGCAATTTTATCCGCCCTCTCAGTCTCGTCGGCAATAGCGCCAGCACCGACGCCGGTTTTGACTCCGTGTCTGCTCACATCGGCCAAAACACTCTTTCTTTGCCCAATGAGAGCATCCCTCAATTCTTGTTTTTCGTTTTCAGTCATCAGCTTGTGGGTTTTGAATTTTGTCAGGTAATAATCGTTGTTAGAAAATCGATAACAAAGGCTAGTTTAGACGATCTATCGCAGGCAATCAACAAGATACTGAGAAAATGTCGCAATCTGCATTGCAATGAGATGAATTAAACATTAAGTGAGTTCATCACATCACACATTGATGTGATCTCTTCTTGGAGGCCCGCTTCCGACGGGCAGGAAATAGATGGGGAATCCAGTGACGCCCGCATGCGACATGCAGGCCATTCTGGAGCGGTTACGCCACTGTAAGTCGTGTTTCACCAAGGTGACATGACAAGCCAGAATGCCAGCCTTGGGGAGTAGAGCGATATCCTGCGTTATACGGGAACCACTCGAAACCATGAACAATACATTACACGCGCTCCAATGGAGTGCCCTCAAGTCATGCCTGTATTCCGGTCTCAAGAACCGGGTCTCAGGCTCCGCCATCGCTCTCTGCCTTATATCTGTATCTGCCGTCGATTCGGCCGAACAAAATACAGAGGAGCTTCCTGATACTACGATCATCGCCAACAGAGCCGTCATGCCGCTGAATCAAGTGGGGAACTCTGTGAGCGTTCTCGACGTTGACCAGCTGTCTGATGCGGGTATTCGGTCTCTGGATGAAGCTCTCAAGTTCGTCCCCGGCGTCATTTCCGACTCCGTAGGAGGCCAGAGAGGCTCCTCATCAGATCTCTACATCAGGGGGCTGCGCACAACCCACACCCACATCGTGGTCGACGGCATGCGAATCAGCGACACCAACAGCGGCTTTATTTTGAGCAAACAATTTCTGGGCTCTAGCAGCCTGAGTGGATTATCCCGCCTCGAAATACTGCGTGGCCCGCAGGGGGCTCTTTATGGCGGCGATTCCATCGCTGGCGTCCTCGGCCTGTATTCCCAAAAAGGCGAGGGAGACCACCGTGGCGGCTTTCAAGTGGAAGCGGGATCCTTTGACACATGGAGCTCCTCACTAGCCCTACAAGGATCGTCTGAGAGCGTGTCATATTCGCTCTCTCTCGGGCATGACACGACTGACAATGACCTGCCTCACAATGCCTTCGAAATGGAATCCTATGCACTCCGTCTTGATTATGAATTTCACCGTGATCTGAGTATAGGCCTCACTCTGCGCGGTGCAGATGCCACTTACGAGGGACCTCAGACGGGGCCGCTTTACTCTGGTCCTGACAACAGTGATTTTCATTACGCCCTTGCTACGATCTTCACGGATTGCCAAATCAATGAGATCTGGAACAGCAAATTAACATTCGGGATATACGATCAGGAATCTG
>CAYXEC010000026.1:0-25260 GCA_964463855.1 uncultured Verrucomicrobiales bacterium
GTGATTTTGCCACGGACTCAGGACTCGGCTGGAATGGGAAATCGACGGTGCAGATTCACCGCAAATTAGGCACCTGGTTTTTTTTAGCAGAGCTGATCACCACCTTGGATCTGCCGCCTGATCTTCCCTTCGGTGATTATTGTGGTAAGTGCACTCGCTGTATTGATGCATGCCCGACAGATGCGATCACCGGACCCCACCACATGGATGCCCGGCGCTGTATTTCCTATCTGACCATTGAGCACAAGGGTTCAATCCCGCTGGAATTCCGTAAGCAGATTGGCAACCGTATCTATGGCTGTGATGATTGTCTGGATGTTTGCCCGTGGAACCGCTTCGCACAGCTCAGCCGGGAAACGCGCTACCACGCCAGAGAGGCCGTGTTTGAGAGGCGGCTGCGGGATTTTCTCGAGCTCGATGACGAAGGTTTCCGCAGCCTCTTTGCCAAGTCCCCGATCAAGCGCATCAAGCGCAATCGATTTCTGCGCAATGTCTGTGTGGCGCTGGGCAATGTCGGCAGTGCCGAGGACCTGCCTGCCTTGGATCGTGCTGCCAGTGATCCGGATGCCCTGATCTCCGAGCACGCCCAGTGGGCGATTGGTGAGATTCAAGCGAGGTAGTGTGTCACGAGCATGAAAAAAGGGTGCGGCCGAAGCCACACCCCTGAATACGAATCAAATCAAGTAATATGATGCCTTAGAAAAGAAGTTGGAGACGAGCGCGAACGCCGTGAATGTCATCGACTTCACCTCCACCCAAATCTTCAACTTCAGCCCACTCATAGCCAAGCATGAACTTGACGGACTCGCTGTAGTAGTAGTTGACACCTACATAGAGTGACGACACCTCTCCGCCAGATACATTGGCGTTGTCTGGTGCGCGGCGGATGAGGTCATCAGTATCAACAGTGAAATCATCTCCGACTTCCAAGTAAGAGTAGCGAACAACAGGCTCCCATTTGTCAAACTTGTAAGCAGCCATCAGGGAGTAACCGTCAGCTTCTGCACCTGCATCACCACCTTCTCCGTCGAAATACTCAGCAAGGAGGTAAAGACCTCCAACCTTGTAGTTGACGTATGCAGTGTAGGCGTCAAAAGAACCGCTGTCGAAGTCTGACTCGCTACCGTAGTCAACACCTACAGTAAGGCCTTCATTATTCCACTGAAGACGACCAAAGTAGGAGAGCTCGTTAGAGTCGTCTCCATTATTGATGTCTTGTTCAGCGCTTACTCCAGCTGCAGCGAAAGAGAAACCTCCACCAAGCTCGGTCTCGTAGTGGATACCATTGTGACGACCTGAGAAGTCGATATCATCAGCAAAGAAACGGTTAGCAGCAGAGCGCTCGATGGTTTTGATCTTTGCGGACGATGTGTTTTCCTGGAAACCGAAAGGCACTTTCTGGTAACCAAACTTGAAGTCACCGTAGCCAGCAACAGCTTTGTCCACCTTGATTTCTTCACCGGCGAAATCGTAAACTGTCTCTGCAGTCCAGTCGTTGCCAAGGGTGGCTTTCACACCGAGGCGAAGACGACGGAAGTAGAAAGTGTTTGAGCTTTCGAGGTCGCCAATGTCGTTGCTGAGGTTATTGTAATCCAAGTGAAGACGACCGTTGAAGCGGAGTTTCACTGTTTCTTTGCCCTTGGCGCTGAATGTGACATCAGGAATGATGCTGGGGGCACTTTGATCCATGCTTCCCGCATCTTTATCAGCAAAAGCTGAACCAGTAAGCGCAGACACAAGAGCTGTGCTGCAGATTAATGTACGTTTTGTCATTTTTAGTTGTATTGGTTGTTTGTCTTGGTTGTTGTGTGCAGTGGCTGATGAGCATGAACTGCACACCAACTGCGACATGCGTTTCATACAGGAAAACTCCGGCATGACGACTTGAAATTATGTGACATTATAGCCATACAGCCCCTAGCGGTAGATGCCCAGTGCTTGCCATAGGCAGGCGATTGCGAACTGGAGCTTGCCTGTGGTCGGGCGTTTGGGGGTGGCAAGATGCCAGTGGTGTTTCTCTCCCTCGGACAAGAGGGCCGTCGTCGGGTTGACCATGGTTACCTCATTACAGATGTTAAGCATGGGCAGGTCCGCATGGCTGTCGGAAAAACCATGGCTGTTGGGTAGCTTGTCGCCGCAGCAGGGATCAAACCCGGCAGGAAAGAGGTGCCGCATTTTGCGCAGCTTGTTAGCCCCTTTGTTATTGCCTCCAGGCAACTCGGGGAAAAGCTTCACCCGCGGAGTCATTTCCAGGGTGGTGCCAAAATAGTGATCAAAGCCCAGCTTGCGGGCAATCGGCTTGACCCATATCTCGGGGCTGGCCGAGCTGAGCACGGTGGTGCGGCCTAGTTGTTTTTGCTCCTCGAGCACATCCAGCATGTCTCCATAAAAGCTGGCGGGCACATGCTGCTCGACAAATGCCTCAGCGAGTTCATCGAGGTCGGCTTTGTCCAGCCGCCAGAGGTAATTGAGGAAAACACGCTTCATGCCCCCGGCACCCAGGATCTTGGCGAAGGGTAGAAAGGGAATGAGGATGAGCAAATAGAAGCGCCGCATGGGCATGCGCTTGAGCACAAAGTTACAAAACAGCAGCTGGGTATCCCAGGGGACCAGGGTCTGGTCCAGGTCAAAGAGGGCGTATCCGGGTGCTTGCGCGCTTGTTGTTTGGGAGCTCTCCACGGACGTAAGCCTTGCTGGTTGATGCATTGATGGCAAGTCCTAGCTTGCCGGCAGTGTGTTCTGTCTAGCGGCGACTGCTGGGGCGCTTGTTTTTGGCCAGTTCCCAGAGAGCGGCAACACCCGGGCGGGCGAGATTTTTGCGTGTAGTGCATAGCCCCACTACATAGGGGGCGAGTTCAGGTGCCTTGGCGATGCGCGTCACATCATGTCGGAAGGGGCTGCGCTCCAATACCAGCTCCGGAACAATGCCAATGCCGCAGCCCATGCGCACCATCGCCAGAATGCCCTCGTTGCCGGAAACCTCGGCATTGATGCGGGGCAAAACGGAGTGTTGCTTCAACCATTGGTCGAGCCGGCGCCTGGAGAGGCCGCTACGTGGTAGAACCAGTGAAGCTTGGGCCAGATCGAGCTGTTTGTTTTTTGTCGTCGGGTAGGGGGAATCTTTCTGGGCGACAAAAACCAGATTGGTCTCAATGAGTGGGAGAAACTCAAGACGAGGGTTTTTTTGTCAGGCAAAGCTGCTACTGAGACATCGATTTCGCCATTGATGACTTGTTGGATGGATTCTTCCGCGGAACCTGTGCGGAGCTCGAGAGCCACTTCCGGGAAATCCGCCCGGTAGGACTCGAGAAGATCCGGAAGCAGGCTGTAGACTGCAGTGACCGAGGCGTAGATGGACACTATGCCTGTGATGCGTTCGTCATGTAGCATCTTGGCTTGAAAATCCTCCCAATCCCTGAGGGCTGATTTTGCGTAGTGGCGGAATTTTTCCCCGGCGCTGGTCAGGGTGACCGTGCGGTTGTCCCGGATAAACAGGGTTTGGCCCAGGGACTCCTCGGTGCGCTGAATGCTGCGGGTGAGCGCCGATGGGCTCAGGTTACACGCCTGGCTGGCCTTGCCGAAGTGCAGCAAGTCGGCAAGGGTCAGGAAGTGACTCATCTCGTGGAAGTTCACGAGGGGTTTGTAGGATAATATTGCGTATAATGCAATACATTATATTAAATAAATCAATTTACGCAACAGCTGATGTGGTATTGAATGCTGCCGTTAAACCAATCAACTACCAAAAACAATGAGTCAAAACTACTTCAACACACTTCCGCTGCGCCGTCAGCTCGATGAGCTGGGCACCTGCCGCTTCATGGATATCTCTGAATTCGACAAAGGCATCGAGGCTGCCAAGGGTAAGAAGATCGTCATCGTGGGCTGTGGCGCCCAGGGTCTCAACCAGGGGCTGAACATGCGGGACAGCGGTCTCGACGTTGCCTACACTCTGCGGGCTGATGCCATCGAGCAAAAGCGCCAATCCTATCTGAATGCCAGTGAAAATGGATTCAACGTAGGCACCTACGAGGAGATGTTGCCAAGTGCTGACATTGTCATGAACCTGACGCCAGATAAGCAGCACACGGCTGTGGTGGAGACAGTTATCCCGCACATGAAGCAGGGGGCTTGTTTCTCCTACGCGCATGGTTTCAATATTGTCGAGGAGGGAACAGAGATCCGCAAGGACCTCACTGTGATCATGGTGGCGCCCAAGTCTCCGGGATCGGAAGTGCGCGAGGAGTACAAGCGTGGTTTCGGTGTGCCGACACTCATCGCTTGTCACGGGGAGAATGATCCCAATGGTGACGGCATGGAAATTGCCAAGGCCCTCTGCTTTGCCCAGGGAGGTCATCTTGCTGGGGCTCTTGAGTCATCCTTCATTGCCGAGGTGAAGTCCGACTTGCTCGGTGAGCAGACCATCCTGTGCGGCATGCTGCAGGCAGGTTCTCTGCTTTGCTATGACAAGATGAAGAGCGAGGGTATGGATCCCGCCTATGCAGTCAAACTCCTTCAGAGTGGCTGGGAGGTTGTCACCGAGGCACTCAAGCAGGGAGGGGTCACCAATATGATGGACCGGCTTTCCAACCCCGCCAAGGTCGAGGCTTTCCGCCTCTCCGAGGAGCTCAAGGACATCATGCGCTCCCTCTATGAAAAGCACATGGATGATATTATCTCAGGTGCGTTTTCCAGCGGGATGATGGAAGACTGGGCCAATGGCGATGCCAAGCTGCTTGGCTGGCGTGAGGCAACCGGTGAGACTGAATTTGAAAAGACCGAGGGAGCGGGTGAAATCACCGAGCAGGAGTACTTTGACAAGGGGATCCTCATGATCGCCATGGTGCGGGCCGGTGTCGAGCTGGCGTTCGAGGTGATGGTCGAGGCAGGAATTGAGCCTGAGTCAGCCTATTACGAGTCACTGCACGAGGTTCCGCTCATCGCCAACACTATTGCCCGCAAGAAGCTCTATGAGATGAACCGTATTATCTCTGATACCGCCGAGTATGGTTGCTATCTCTTTGCCCATGCCTGTGTGCCACTGCTGGAGGACTTCATGAAGTCCGTCGATACGAGCGTTATTGGCAAGGGCATGGCCACCGTGGACAATGGCGTCGATAACCGTACACTTGTTGACGTGAACTTCATTATCCGCAATCACCCTGTGGAGGAAATCGGCGAAGTATTGCGCGAAGCCATGGGAGCGATGAAGCCCCTCTAGGTTTGCCCGTCCATTCAGAAAGCAAAGAGCCCCCGCACAAGGCAGGGGCTCTTTTTTTGTCTGAATGAGTCGTGGCTGATTCAGCCGCTGTTTTTCATTGCTACCCGGAGCAGCTTACCCAGCTTGCTCATGACCTTTTCCGGCAGACCCAGCTCTTTTCCAACCCCGATGAGGTGCTGGGGCACGGCGCGCTCGAGAAAGCTAATGCGGCTGCCGAGCTGCTGGACGCGGTAGTGGAGTTGCAAATCCTGCTCAACGCATTTGACGGCGAGTTCACCCAGGGTGCGCTGTTCAGTGATGGGGCCGGTCTTCTGACTGATCAGCGGCTCCACGGCATGATACATTTGCTGTGTCCAGCGGTGGTGTGATTGATGTTGCTTGCGGCTATCGCGAAAATCCTTTTTGAGATCCAGGTAGCTGGGAAGATGCTCCTTGATGAGGATGGAGAGCAATTCCTCGAGCTTGCTGTGCTGCGGGGAGGAGCACAGCTGCTCCAGGCAGGCGAGTGCAAAGCCATTGAGCTCTATTTCCGGTATTTCATATTCCAGAGTGTGTGGAGCATGGGGCGGGGCGTCAGTGGGTTCGGCATCCCGTTGGCTGCCGGATGGTGTTTTTCGGGCATCCGCTGATGCCTGTGATGATATACGGGTGAACGTGTGAGGTTCGGCGAGGAAGGGGGGTTGCCCATCAGGTAGGCCATAGCGGTGATCATTAAAACGTGAATACATCATAAATGGCTAAGTTGTGGCTGCAGAAATTACCTAAAAATGCTAATATAGGAAACTTTTTTGATTGTTTGATGGGTTGATTATTGTAAATAAAAGGGAAAATGATATATAATTAACTAATCTTAATTATCACAAATGGTCAATAAACCTGCAGAAATGGGGCTTTTGAGTGGGCTGAAGGGAATTTTTCTTGAGTAAAAACGAAGCTCTTGCTAACTTTGGCGCATGTCGGAAGCTCATATCATGCAAAAGTTAGCAGATGCGGTATCCCAGATGAGCGATCAAATGAGCATCGAGCAGATGCGTCTGTACCGTGATTATGTGGCCAAGTCGCTCGAGGCCCGGGAGGCACAGGAGGCATTCATGATGGCCGTGGATGAGGTGGCAGGCGGGGATATGGAAACTTCCCAGTGCCTGCAGGAAATACGCCAGATATTGGCAGATTTGACATACCGCTTGTCGGGAAGTGAGTGCGTATTACTTGCCTGCTTTGCCAAGCTCTTGGAGGGAGAGGAGCTTGTTGATACCAAGAGACTCAATATTTTACTCCACAGCTACTCAAGAAAGCCCTCGAACACGACCAAGATTGTCGATGCCCTCGAGAAAAAAGCCTGGCTGGAAATCAGGAGTGACGGCTTGCACGCGCACAAGTTGTTTCGCCTGACTCGCCGGGGAGAAGAGCGGGCCCGCGATTTGCTTTTCCAAGTGACTCACGCTGGTGGCGGCGAACGTCTCGCCGTGGTTGAGTAGTGCCGTATTGCTTCCTGTTACAGGTGCGTCAGCCAGTTCCCGGCCAGTGGGGCGATGCCATACGGGTTTTTAGCTGGTTATAGCGAGAAAATTTCGCAGTAGCTGCAAGCCGTTGTGCTGGCTCTTTTCCGGGTGGAACTGGGTTGCAATCAGGTTGCCATGCCTCACCGCTGCGGCAAAGTTCACAGCGTAATGACAACGCGCTGCGATATGTTGCTCTTGCTCAGGGACTGGGTAGTAGGAGTGGACAAAGTAAAAGAACGGGTTCGCTGGCATGTCCTTCCAAAGTGGGTCTGCGGGGTTGGTTGGCTCCACTGAGTTCCATCCCATGTGGGGGATTTTTTCTCCGACATCTGGGAAGCGTCTGACAGCACCGGGCATGATCGCCAGTCCTTGAGCTCCGGGGGACTCATCACTGCGCTCGAATATGAGCTGATAGCCGACACAGATACCAAGATAGGGTTTTTGCTCTGCGGTCCATTTCTGGATAGCCTCAAACATGCCCTGCTTTTTGAGATTGGCGGCACAGTCCCCGAATTCTCCCTGCCCGGGAACAACGAGGTGAGTGATATCCTGCAATTGGTCTGGCGAGGTAATGAGGACCGCATTCGCTTCGATGGCGTGGAAAGCATTTTCCACACTGCGGATATTGCCTCTGCCGTAGTCAACGATACCGACTTTCATGAGTGGGAGTAATGGAGTCAGGACTCTGTGCGGCAGCTAGGAGCGCCTCTGGACACCGGAGCCATCAAAGAGCCTCCTTGGTGCTGGGAATACCCGTCTCACGGGGATCGATCTCAATTGCCTGGCGCAATGAGCGGGCAAGGGCCTTGAAAATGGACTCGGAAATGTGGTGCCCGTCCCTTCCGTAAAGAAGCTCGATATGGATGTTGGCGCGCAGATTATTCGTCACGGCGCGGCAAAATTCCTCTGTCAGCGTAAACGGAAAGTTGGGTGCGTCCGGTGTGGATGTCGGGGCGCGGAACTCAAGATGCGGCCGGTTGCTGAGATCAACCACGCATCGGCTTAGCGTTTCGTCCATGGGCAAGTAGGAGATTCCGTAACGGCGGATGCCCATTTTGTCACCAAGCGCCTGGCGGATGCAGTCTCCCAAGACAATGCCCGTATCCTCTACGGTGTGATGTGCATCCACCTCAAGGTCTCCGATGGCCTTGACACTGAGATCAATGAGGCTGTGTTTGCTCAATAGTGTCAGCATGTGGTCAAAAAACGGAATGCCGGTGGAAATGGCGGCTTTGCCGGAACCATCCAGATTGATTTCGACACTGATATTGGTTTCCGCGGTTTTACGGTCTTGGCTTGCGGTGCGTGCATTCATGGCTTGCTGGCGCGCAGAGTGCCTTCAGAGCGATTGATTTGCAATGGCAATTTTGCCAGCCGTTCAATGAGGGAGGTGAAGCCGGGGTATGATTTGAGTGCAAGGAGCCAGGCCAGCTTTGGGAGATGATCACTGTTGGAGCAGAGCTTTGAGCTCGGCGGGCTTGGAGGCAGAACCCGTGATTTTCCCGCCTGTGGTAACTATACAGGTGCCGGCTTTCATGCCCGATACAGTGTCGCCAAGCTCGGGATAGGAACCCTCGTCTGTGACGGCTATGATGTGGCACCACTCCTTGCGGGCCGTGGACAGAAGGGGTTCGCTGGCTGGGAGCTTGATGTAAGCTATCTTTGAACGCGCCATGGATTCGAGGCTTAGGTAATCAATCACGGCTGGCGCAGACCTCCTCGCAGTTTGAATCAAAATTGCGCCTAGTTTCTCTGCGTGTTCAGAGATGGAAGTATCGGCAAGCCTCAAAGCCAGCCGTCGGGCATTGGATTGAGCCAAAGCGCATGTATTGTCGTTATCCAGCTCGTTCACCGTGTAATAACTGCACGCGGGGTAATCTTTCGGGTAGCCCGTGCCGTCATGCTCCTTGATTGCTCCTGTTTCAAGAATTCCGAGGCGCTCGAGCATTTGTTTGTGCATCGAGTGAGCGAACGCTAACCACATGGGATCCAGGGTTGCCTCATGAAAGTCGAGAGCAGCCTCACAAACCCTTCCGTAATCACCCCCCTTGGCGGGGATATCAAGGAGAACATTGTTGTATCTTGCTCTGTGCAGGGCTCCATTTTCATCGACAAAATCATTGCGAATTTGTGTGAGTATTTTTTCAGCCGTTTTCAGATAGGAGGCTTCTCCCGTCGCCCGATAGCCGTATACACAAGCACTGGAATACAATGCAGCGGCACTTGCGGTGCAGAGTTTTTCAATAATGGGTTGCACCGGCTTCTGCGAGCGCAGGGTTCTGAGTTTTTTGGTGATGGCTTCCAGAGACTTGGTAAGGGGCGCCAGATCCATTCCAGTGCGCTCGGAGAGCTCGGCTGAAGTAAGCTTCAAGGTTAGACTGTTTTTCTTAAAGTAGACTTTTTTGGGATCATCAATGAATGGAATATTGCCCAGGGGCCGCAGCTCATAAGCTTGTCTGGCTACCTCGAGCTCTTCAGGGCTCAAGACCGCTTGGATTTCATCAAGTGTAAACAAGCATGGCTGGTCTTGTGGATCTTCTGGAAGGTGGGAAATGCCAAGCGCGTAGCCACCGTCATCCATAAGATGGTATTTCTGGGTGTAGGCAAAAATGGAGTTTGCGGCATCCCGGTATTTGTCGTTTAGCGTGGCCTGGTAGAGCTTGTATAGAGACCTCATGGCCAAGGCCTGTGTTCGCAATGTCTTTGAGAAGAGCGGTAAGGCATCCGTCATGCTTTGGTTGCCGTTGTAGACGCCTCCATCAAGAGGGTCGATGAGCCCATGAATGAGCCGTTTCTCTGCAACCCGCTCGGCAACTTGAAGGCACTTTTGGCGATCCGAAGGCGATAATTCAGGAAGATGCGACGCCGAAACCATCAGCTCAAGATAACGGGTGGGGGCAAGATTGGGCATGCTGTCAACCGTGTTGGACACGGGGTCAAAGAGTGACTTGGCACGCAAGATGGGGCCAGTGATGGATGCCGCGCTACCCTGTCCCATGATTTCCAACTTGGGAAAAACACTCTTTGAGCGCCTGCTGGGATGGTTGCTGCTGTGTTCAAGAGTGTATTCGGGCGATTCCAGCCATAAGTGCACGACGGTGTTGCTCATACGTTCGATGGCACTCTCCGCATTCACGTTGGTTTTTGCCGCTATCGAGTGCCAGGAAATTGGATTTCCCTCATAGGAGAACCAGATAAGCGCAGTGCTGCCAACAGGGGTTTTTGAGTCCAGGCTGACGACGGCAGCGTACTGAGCCATGTCCGGGTGAAGATTGCTGTCAATAATGGTGTTGATATGATTGTTTCGCAGGAGCTCTGAGAGCGAGGGGGAGTCATTGATTAGTTGCAGAACCCTCAAGGTGTTGATGTCGGTGCCGGAGCCGATCAAGGCGCAAACCGTTCTCCTCTCATTGTTAGCCTGCAGGAAAAGATCCTTGTGCCAGCTTTGCCATTGGACAGCTGAATCAACCTGACTATCGAGCATGCTGCTTTGACCCGGGGCAAGGGGTGCTTTCTCGTAATCCGCTGCCCAGTTGTAGAGGCTTTCACTTTCCTCGATCGCGTCGTTTCCAGAGCGACAGCCGCATACGATGATAGACGAAGTGACGATTAAAATGGCCAGATTGACTTTGAGAAAGCAGTGATATGTCAAGCCGATGAGCATTAGTAAAGAGTGCTGTAATAATTAATGACAGCTTACTTTGATCTTGCGAAGATGCACCAAAAAAAATGAATCTCTTTGTAATCTGCTTTCTTTCAAAATAATCTGGCTCAGTGGCGAAAAAATGCTTTTGTCTCTCCAGGGACTCGTTACGTTCCAAAAGGAAATTTGCTACGTTGTGATTACTATTGCCATAACCAGTCAAAAAGGGGGTGTTGGAAAAACCACGGTCTCAATCAATCTCGCTCACGCCTATGCGCGTGCGGGCAAGCGCACCCTGCTCGTTGATGCTGATCCGCAGGGCTCAGTGGGTTTGTCGCTGACGAGGCAGTCCCGTTCTCTGAGTGGTTTTTATGATGCCATTGCAGATGCTGAATTCCCCATTGAACAGCTCATCATACCCACCCGTCTGGAAACACTGAGCATTGTGCCCGCTGGCCGTTGCAGTGACTATGAGCTGGGGGGAGGTGCCATGGGGGTATCATTGCATCGTGTCCGCAACTTTTTCAAAATGGCTGCAACGCAAGGCTATGATGTGTGTATCATTGACACTGCAGCCGGGCTATTTGGAGCAACCGCGGATGTGCTCTCCGCGTGTACTGCTGTGGTCGTTCCCCAACAGGCCGAGCCTCTGGGTGTGCGCTCCGTGCCCAAAATGCTTGAGGCGCTGACACGCATGCAGATCGTTAACCCCAGGCTCAGGGTGTGTGGGGTTCTTATGACTATGGTGCAGAACCGGCTTCCCGAGAGTGTAGAGGCCGTGCAAGCCCTGAGAAACCTGCTGCCCCATAAGATGGTCATGCAGAATGTGATTCCACGGGACGATCTCTTCGTCCGCGCCAGTGCCAAGGGGCTGCCAGTTGGAGTGATGGAGGAGGGCGCGGGAGTACTTTCGGTTTTTGATAGCTTGCGTGCTGAGATCGACGCAACGATCATATAACAGACGGGAATCAAGAAACTTGAGTCAATGGACCCGTTACAACCATGGTTAGATGCGAAGGAGGTCCGCCGTTTGGCGGAAGGTCTTCTGGCTCCTCCTCCAGAGGTTGAGGAATCGGCCGTTGATGCGGCCTATGGAGAGGTCTTTGAAGGCTTTGCGAGCAAAGGTGATGCTCAAGTTCCTCGTGGAGGTGAGAAAACACCTCAGCCCGACACTTCATTTGAGGACCCAAAAACCACTGAGCCGGATGATGTGTCAGGGGTCACGAAGCCAGGGGATGTGGAGAAAAAGCCTGAGCGTGTGGCTCCTGTCACCGCGACTACGGATTCCCCCTTTCAGATATCGGCCAACCAAAATCATTTTGAGACCGATGTCATTGCCGTTAAAAGACATGCGTTGGAAGATGATGAGACGGCAGCGGAGCGGGACCTCAAGGCCAAGCCGAGCTCCGATCAAGAGGATGATGAAGAGCTCGAGCTTAAACCGCGTGGTCCGTTTCTCTCACGCATCAGCCAATTCAGCCGAATTATTCGCAGGGACATGGGTGCGCGCGCGATGTTTCTCATCGATGTGAATGGGCAGATCCTTTTTGATGAGGTTGAAAACCCCAAGCTTATCCAGGTAGCCCGGACCTTGGCCAACGCATCCCAGCGTGCCAACCGCCAATCTGCAGGGGCCGCTGCTGTAGGTAACCTGCATGTTAAGATTGGTGCGAGCTCAACACTTGAGGTAATCCCCGTCGACAGCCGTTACGGTTTGCTGATTCTGGGCGTTATCTTCGCTGGTCCAATAGGTGCTTTGCGCGTCATGCAAGTCGCAGACGAGCTCCACAGAGCCATTGAACCCAGTCGCTAGGTCAGGATGAGGGGCGAATGCCTCCGATACCCATTGAGAGACATGCCGGTATTTGACCATTTGAAATATTGGAGGGACAAGGGGGTGCGCACAGGGCCTCAGAATATGGCTGTGGACGAGGTGCTCCTTGCTCTGCTTGGGGAACATCCTGTTCTGAGAATCTATGATTGGGGTGAGCCCTCGGTCAGTTTTGGCTACTTTCACGCCGAGCAAGTAGCCAGGATGGCTTTTCCATCAAGTGAGGATAGCCCGGTGCGCTATGTCAGAAGATGGACGGGGGGTGGCATTGTCGATCATCGCCATGACCTGACATACACTCTCGCAATACCCCGTGCATGTGAGTTGGCGCATCAAAGGGGTGCCGCCAGTTACCAAATCATTCACCAGGCCCTGGGCAGAACCCTCGAAACACTTGGTCAGGATGCGATGCTCAAGGATGGTGTTGAGGGAGAGGGTTCAGTGTGTTTTGATCATCCGGTGGCCTATGATCTTGCTGATAAGCATGGGGTCAAGATCGCCGGTGCCGGCCAGAGAAGAACGCGTCATGGGTTACTGCATCAGGGAAGTCTTCTCACTGATCTGGATCCCGATGTGCTTGGCCCGGCATTTGCCAACCAGCTTGCCGGTGGCTGGAGCCAATGGGTCATCGGGGCGACTTTTGAGGAGGAGGTTACTGCTGTAACCGAAAAGAGATATGCCACATCGGGCTGGTTACTAAAAAGGTAAGGGGAATCATTGCGTTTCCCGGAGACGTCACTCTACGATCATCTAGTCGGATGCCTCGGCAGAATTCTCACGAGCTGCTGATGGATCGCCGGCCCCTGTAGAGGGGCCCTTCTCTGCCTCAGGTTTTCTTTTGAGTAAATCAATGACTTTGTTTGGCAGTGAGTTGCCGGTGCGCATTTTGTGGCTGACGGACATGCCGGTGAAAACAGCAGCGATAATGAGGATGAATACCACAATTGGTTTTGCGGCTCCGCCACCTGAGTTCACCGCGGGCTGATTGAAGCTGGGGGTGACGGGGGGGCGCTTCATCGTTTTTCCGGTTTCCGGATCAATGAGCCCCAAAATATCCTCAGAGCTTTCTTTTAGAGGGCCGCGAGATGCAGGTGTAGCTTCCTTGTCTTTGGCCGGCGGGGCATCTTTCTTCGGCGTATTGGTGTTTTCCTTGAGAGAGATATGGTCCTGATCTGTTTTTTTGGCTTCAGGTTTTGAGGCGCTTTGTTTCTTTTTTTGGTGAGGTGTAAAATCTTCCTTGGAGAGAATGCCGGACTCCTCCTTGGAGAGCTGAAACTCCATGGTGACATCTCCCAAGCTAAGTTTCATACCATCCTTGAGGTCGATGATCTGCATGCGGCCCCCATCCAGCTTGATGCCGTTGGTGGAATCCTGATCGCGTAAAATAAAGCCCCCTCCGACCCGCTCCATCGTGCAATGTTTGCCTGAAATCGACGGGCATTTGAGCACGATGTCGTTGTCGCTGCGGCGTCCGATGCTGGTCTGGCCATGGTCAAGATCAAAGCGGTATGGTTGACCTGGCTGATCTGGCTCTGTGATGACGATTCTTGGCATGATGATTGAAAGAGAAATTGATGGGTGCCTTCAAATGATAGCTGCAGTGGCGCGTTGTTCTTGGAATGAGAAAGGTATATACTCTATGTGGCTATGGCGACTAGCCAATCAAAAATAGCGCTGCCATGCAAGCAGACGGTGTTACTTCCCGGTGATGAATCGAAAAATTTATGGCTGGTCAGCCTTGCTCTGGATCGCGGAATCTCCAGCGGTATTTGGCTCGGGCAGCTGGGCTGGTGGTGGGGGGGGAGGATCGAGGATATTGAGAATGGCCTGGGTTGTTTTTGATTCAGGAATATCGGGAATCATCTGATTTGCCTGT
Organism: uncultured Verrucomicrobiales bacterium; assembly: GCA_964463855.1. Classification (GTDB taxonomy): domain Bacteria; phylum Verrucomicrobiota; class Verrucomicrobiia; order Verrucomicrobiales; family Akkermansiaceae; genus Oceaniferula. The sequence goes on from CAYXEC010000026.1 coordinate 14,074, forward strand.
CGCAGAATTTGGATGGCCATTTGCTTGTTGCCCGCTTCCCTGTGAATGTCAGCCGTGTAGAGCCATTGCCGGAGTTGATCCGGTTCCATGATGTGTTTTTTGCTGGCGGAATCAAAGAAGGCAATCGCCACCTTGTTGTCTTTGCGATGCCGGTGCCACAAGCCGAGATATTCATAGAGTTTGCCGTTGTTTTTTTCCGCTGCGACCGCGCGAAGTTTTTGCACCATGGTATCGGGTTGCCCTGCCCAGTTTTCATGAGCCAGACGAATGATCCTGTAGTCCCGGTCCTGCTCCGTTATTTCACCGCCACAGTTGAGGTACAGAAACGGGCGGTAGAGGGGGTCTCCAATTACCACGTTTTGCCATGAAAGCACGGGAAGGGCCATGTAGGCAGCTTCCACAAGGGAAAAGCCCTTGATGAGACGGTCATGGAAAATATCAAAGTGGTGGGTGAGGTGCAAATACGGCTCATGGACGTTACCCAGAGTTGCCGCCGCACCTTTGGCGAGAATGGGTCCTGTCCAGTGGCTGCCCGCATCGCGCAGGTTGCTCGCGCTGAATGAATGCAGGTGAGTGGCTATCGCTCCCTTGCGGAACTGGAAATGTTCATTAAGCAAGGGGCCATTGCTGTGTTTTGTATACCACCCGTAATAGAGGGCAGCATCACTCATGGGATAGTTGGTGGTAAAGGTTTGCTTGTTCTTATCGGTAACGGTGGGGATGCCCTTGGTGAAATTCATTTCAGCGATATTTTCCAGCCACTGATCACCCATCAAATAGCCGCCTCCTTTTTTTGCTATATCCAGATAACACATGCCCCAAAGGCCGCGGGTTTCCGTGGAGAGGGCGTCGTCGATCATGCGTTTGCACATTTCATAACTCGGCCCGTCAATGCGACCCACCAGCAGCATCATGGAGAGTTTTGATGATGCGAAGGGCTCGTCTTTCTTGAAATAGGGGTTTTTAAGGGGGCCGGACGTGGGGATGCCTTGAATGCCCATCATGGCCAGCTCTGAATCCACCGCGGCCTCGTTGGATTGGGAAAATCGTGCATTGAGTTCGTTCACAGGCTGGGCAGCCGCTTGGGTTTCGCCTGGCGTCTCGTCTGGTTGATCCGGCACAATGATTTCCCGACTGATTTTGAACGGGACGCCCCGCACAGAAACCAAGGTCGTGATTTTACATGTGGCAGGCAAAATCATGCCCTCCGGCGTGCGGCCAAAGGTCCACCAGCCACGCGCGGAAAATGCTTGCCTCAGCGGGTCACGCAGTGACGTATTGAAGGCACTGCGGGAAATTTCACCTCGATCGGTAAGCGGGATGCCAATGAGGTTTTCCATCGGGATCTTGCGCACTGTTGCGTAGTGTGTTGCAAGATCCATCGATTGTGGAATACTGCTATTGTACAATACCGCAACACTTTCAGGCGCGATTGGAGCCGCTTTGGCGGCCAATGTGCAGATTAGATACGCGGCGATGAATTTTTTCATGGTTAAGGGCCGGATAATCGGGCGACCGGCAAGGCGCGGTAAATGATTCATTTGCCGGCAACAAACTTCAGTTTGAGCCCGTCATGAGCAATGTGAAAGTGTTCCGGAAGCTCACCCAAAGCCTGGGGGACGTCAAGCTCATGTGAGAGATGAGTCAGATATATGTCCGAGGCCTTCAATGTGTTGGCGTTGGAGATGGCCTCATGGATATTCATATGCGTTGGGTGGTCACGCTCACGGAGGGCATCAATAATGAGCACTCCTATACCCTCGAGAAGTGGAATACTGCCAGCTGGAATGACTTTGACATCAGGTAGATAGGCAATGGAAGGAGCCCCCGGGTAATCAAAGCGGTAGCCCTGGGTGTCGATATTCCCATGTTCAACGGCAACAGGAGTGACGAGGAGCTCGCCGATGGAGAAAGGCCCTTTGGTCTCAATGGCCTCCGGCCTGACATAGCCACGGTGCGTATTGGATGGAAGAAACGCCCACTGGTAGATACGCTTGATTTCGCTCAGGCATGCCGGTGACCCATAGAGGGGAAGAGGCTCTTCACGGTGCCAGCAAAAAGCACGCAACTCATCAAAACCAGTAACATGATCCAGATGCGCGTGGGTATAGAGAACACCGTCAACCCTGGTCAGATTTTCTCGCAGTGCTTGCTCCCTCAGATCGGGCCCCGTGTCGACGAGAATCGAATACTCGGGCGTCTGGAGATGGATGGAGGAGCGTGTCCGCTTGAGTTTCGGGTCAGAAGATATGCATGTGGCACAGCGGCACCCGATGACAGGAACACCGGTGGATGTGCTGGTGCCCAGAAAGGTAAGACAAATTTCAGGTTTCAACTTGGCCTGAGCTTTGCATAATTACACCCATGGAGCCAAGGAGATTGCTCTCGTAAGAATATGCTGAGTTTGCTCAAAGTAAAAAATCTGGCACTCGTTGATGAGTTGGAGTGGCATTTGGATAACGGCCTTGTAGGTGTTACCGGAGAGACAGGTGCTGGTAAATCAGTCATTGTGGGGGCGCTCAAGCTGGTGTTGGGGGAGCGCGCTGACAAGGCGCTGATTCGCACAGGCGAGGCGTGTTGCACCGTGGAGGCAGTATTCGATCTGGTCGATGTGCCCCATGTCAATGCCGTGCTCAACGAGAGCGGTCTGGAGGCTTGCGAGGAAGGGCAGCTCATTATCAAGCGGGTCATTGGCCAGTCCTCCAACAAGCAATTCGTCAACAACTCACCGGCGACACTGAGCTTGCTTAAAAGCCTTGGTGAGCACTTGGTCGATTTGCATGGCCCGCACGACCATCAGGGGCTTCTCTCCACAGAGCGTCAGCTTGCCATGTTGGATGCATACGCAGGCGTTGCAGGGCTTAGTGTTCAATATCGTGTCAAGTGGCGTGAGTGGCGGGAGAAGACTGAGGCCCTGGAAGCTTTTCAGGACGCGGGTATGGCAAGTGAGAGAGAGCTTGATCTGCTCTCACACCAGTTGCAGGAAATAGATGCGGCACAGATCAATCTCGATGAGGAAGCTGATTTGGAGGCCTTGTATCAGCGAGCATCGAATAGCTCGCATCTCTCGGAATTATTGGGTGCTGCCCTGCATCTGTTGGGAGAAAGTGATGATTCTCTGACCCAGCAAGTTGGGCAGCTGCAAAAGGTGAGCCGTGAGCTGGAGAGATTGGACCCGGCGCTGCGCGATATCCTTGAAGGTGTCGAGAAGACCGCTCTGGAGCTTCAGGAAATGGAATCCGGTCTTGCGGACTATCTGGAGGAGCTCAGCACCGACCCGGCGGAGTTGCTGCGCCTGGAGGATCGCATCAACACGCTTGAGTCACTCAAAAGAAAATACGGCCCGTCTCTCGAGAATGTAATGGAGCACCGGGATGAGGTGGCTCAACGGCTCGACATGGTGGAAAATCGATCCGGGCATTTGCAGCATCTTCAGCAGGAAGTCGATGCAGCCCGTGCTGAGACAGATGAGCTGGGTATCAGCCTAAGTAATGAGAGGAGGAGGGCTGCACCCGCGCTGGCCAGCGAGATTGGCCGCCATTTGGGAGAACTTGGCTTTAAACAGGCCGCATTCGAAGTGCGTCTGGTGCCTCATGCCAAACCTGCTGCAAGTGGTTTGGAGGATGTTGAGTTTGAATTTGGTCCCAATCCGGGTGAGCCACTCAAGCCACTCAGGCAAATTGCGTCGAGTGGTGAGATTTCCCGCGTGATGCTCTCGGTCAAAAGTGCCCTTGCTCAGCAGGATTCGACCCCATTGATGGTGTTTGATGAAATTGATGCCAATGTGGGTGGCGAAATAGCAAGAGCCGTTGGGCATAAAATGGCGCGTCTGGGTGAGCAACACCAGGTGGTCTCAATTACTCACTTCCCACAAGTGGCTGCTGTTGCAGCGCATCACTTTGTCGTAAGCAAGGAGGTCAATTCAGGCAGAACATGCTCCCGGTTGGTCAAGGTAAGTGGGGAAGAGCGCATCAGTGAGCTTGTGCGCATGCTCGGCGGCGGGGGCGATCAGGCCCGGGCAATGGCAGAGAGTTTGCTCGCTGGCTAACCACGGTTGTCAGCGCAGGATGGGAGATATCGTGGTGGTGAAAAGAAGGGAAAAATTTGCCCGGGCCTCCATCTCGCCGCTGGCCTCAAGGACCTCAAGACGCCATGCCCCGACCGTGCCGAGCTGGTAGCTATCAAAGTCGACCCTGTTGTGAAAACCGTCCGAAGCAGAAATTTCGATGCTGTTTTTTCCATTGGAGAACAAGCCATCTTGAAAGCCAATGGTAATGGGGTCACCCACCGTATTCATGCGTGCGTCCCGAAAATAGACGCGCAGGGCCCCGGATGGTGAATGGTCATCCAGTGTGATGGTCGCTGCGGGCACGGCGATAGCCCCCCTTTTTATACCGGCAGTGTTGTCGACCGTTTTCCAATAGCTGCTACAAGAACGGAGATAGGCGTGGTTTCCTTTGGCCGGCAGTTTGAAAACCACAGAGTCATTGGCTAGCCGGTTTTTTTGTTGCAGCCAGATTGTAGCCCAGACTGTCAGAGCGAGAAAAACCGATGCAATGATCGTGAGAGCTATTTTCTCCGCCCGATTGAGTGAAAGCCGGTTCTTGAATTCGCAGATTAAACCAATCCAAGGGTTTGATCCGAAAAGCGAGGACTTGCCATGATTGCCCTTATCAGCTGACTCTTTGTGTGCGTCAGTGCGAAATTTGTGCTTCTCGATGGACTGATCTCCCTCTTGGTCACTTTCATCGGAGTCCATGGTCATTGATCGGGGCTGGAAGCGGCAGATTTGAAGATTCAGGGCTAAGTCTCAGGCGCGGGAAATGTATCCGACTTGTGCTGTTGTTGTCGAGTCTGTTGATGGCAGGGGCGATTTCGTGCAATTATGCCTTAGCATAAGGCTTTTTGATGTTGGAGCTCCGTTCAATGAGTTAAATTCGGGCTTGATTTTGCGGCGGTCTTGGGCGAAGCAAGCCCTGACAACTTCATCCTATCCAAATCATGGCAGACAAAGAAGATATCAATCCTGAGAACGTAAAAGGCGCTTTCTACGTAGATAGCCAGTGCATCGACTGTGACCTCTGCCGTGAGACGGCTCCAAACAATTTCCGCCGTGAGGAAGACGAGGGTTATTCCTATGTTTACAAGCAGCCTGAAAATGACGAGGAGCGTGAACAGTGCATCGAGGCCATGGATGGTTGCCCGGTTGAGGCAATCGGCGATGATGGGGGCGAGTAATCCACGTATGGAACATTTCGCGGAGTCTGAGCCGGATCCCGCAACACCTGTGTCTGGTGACAAACCAGGCAGGCGTGCAATTGATACACAGAGGAAGGCTCGTGCCCGTATCCTTGTTGAATGGCTTGGGGGGCTCAATCCACCTGATCCTTCAAGAAATATCCACCAGCCTGGTGAGTATGTTGATGCGTTGCTCAAGAGCATCGGTGTCTCAGATGGTGTCGATGAGGAGCGTTTGAGAGAGGTCTGGGGACAGGTTGCCGGCCAGTTTGTCGCACAGCATACCGTGCCTGAGTCCATTCGGGGCGGCGTGCTTGTATTGCGTGTTCTCCAACCAGCCATGAAATTTCACCTTCAACAAATGAGTGGCAAGTTACTCGGCAATCTGCACCGGGAGCTGGGCACGGATACTGTCAAGAAGGTGGTATTCAAAATCGGTTGAACATCCCTTTTCAGTGCAAGTGAACCCACAATTACATCATTTCGAAAACTGGATTTTTGATTGGTCAGGCACGCTTGTCGATGATCTTGCCATGGTTCTGGACGCAACGAACCATGTGCTCCGCAAGTATGGCAAAGACGAGATGGGGCGCGAGGATTTTAGGATGAGCTTTCGCCTGCCCTATGCAGGCTATTACGAGGAAATACTTCCCGGAGTGCCCTTGGAGGAACTTGAAGACCACTTCCGCGAGGGATTTGCCCACTCCGAGGCTTCCGGAGTCACCTCGCCCCTTCTTCCCCATGCACTGGATTTCCTTGAATACCTTTCCTCTCAAAACAAGCGCTTGTTCATACTGAGTTCCATGGACGCGTCTGCATTTGAACGTCATGCTGTGCAGCTTGGAATCGACCATTTTTTCGAGGCAACATACGCAGGCGTGCTGGACAAAAGGGATCAGATACATGCCATGTTGCAAAACCATTCCCTGAAGGCCTCTGACACGGTCTTTCTGGGTGATATGTGCCATGACGTGGAAACAGCAAAGCACGGCGGCGTGGCTTCTGTGGCGCTTCTTACCGGATACCAGAATGCGCAACAGTTGCAGGCATCCGGGCCCGACCACCTCCTGGAGGACTTGTCGGAAATTCGCCGTTTGTTTGAAGGCGCATTGAATGGAGATATTACATGAAAAAAACGGACCAAATATTCATACGGGGCCAAAGGGTCAGCACTCACATAGGCGTGCCTGATGACGAGAGGTCCGAGCCGCAGGAACTACTGATTCACACACGTCTTTTCCCATCCAACATTTCCCAGCGGCTTGGTGACAACATTGATCAAACCATCGACTATCATGCTGTTTATCTGAGGATTATCGAGGTTGCAGGTGAGCGGCCGCGCAAATTGGTGGAAACTTTGGCGGAGGATCTGGCAGAAATGATTTTATCCGAGTTCTCTGTGCGTGAAGTTGCTATCGAGATCGAAAAGTTCATCCTTCCGGATACAGAGTGTGTCGGCGTGGCAATCAAACGGACCAAATTGACGTAGCTGGCCCCGCCAAGCAGCTCCCATTGAGGAATGTTAAAACAGCGCGCAATGGTTGCAGCCGATGCCGGCACGGGGCGTGTGCTGGCCTCGATGGGGCTTTGACATCATAGGCGTATTATTGCATACTCAATCCGCGCAGATCTAGGTGCGCACATTTCTATCTCCTCCCTTACTCTCCGGTTCTCGCATGGCTAAAAAACCCAAATCAGAAGATCCGGATGCCGATTTGGTGAAGCGCACTCAGGATGGGGACACGCAGGCCTTTGACGAGCTCATCATGAAATACAGCCGTAAACTTTATGGCCTCGTCTACAATATGACCTCCAATAAGGAGGATACGCACGATTTGTTGCAGGATATCTTTGCCAAGGCATATCGATCATTGGGTAGGTTCAAGGGCAATTCGACGTTTTACACCTGGATATACTCCATTGCGGTCAATATGACCCTTAATTTCCTCAAAAAACGTAAAAGGAGGTCTGGTTACAGCTTCGATGACGTGGATTCGGGCATTCAGAATGATCCTGCCTTTATTGACCAGAGGCATCATGCCAACCCAAGAAGGCAATCAAATATCCATGAATTACAAAAAAGATTGAACGAAGCCATGCAAATGCTGTCAGAGGAACATAGAACCGTGGTTACCATGTTTGACATACAAGGTATGCCGCATGCGGAAATCAGCCAGATTCTGGGAGTTTCAGAGGGAACTGTAAGATCCAGGTTGTATTACGCTCATCAACAACTTCAAGGACACCTCGAGGAATTTCTCACACCACCGACAGACTCAACAGACTAGCTAAGCACGGCTTATCATTAAATTTGAAGCAAAATCTCCATTCTTTGATTAAAAACACTGCAATAATTTAAAAAAATACAAATATTCTTGCTTTCCTAATTTTATTTCTTAAAATACGTTCAAATCCCAGCCCATAAATTCAATGAACGAAAATAACTTTGAACCACTCAGAAGCCTCATTTCGCTTAAGCGTCATGAGCAGCCTGATGATGCTTACTTCGAAGAACTTCTGGAAGAATTTCATCGTCGTCAGCGCCAGAACCATCTCAACCCGTCATTCCACAAGGAGATAATGGAGCGAGTTGCCGCTTGGTTCGCAGCCACCAACAGGTGGAATTACGTCGCAGGTGTAGGTGCTGCCTACGCCCTGGTCTTCACCGCGGTCATACTTTTCTGGCCAAAACAGGAGTCTCTCAGGGATCTGGAACCTACATCGACTATCTCAGCTGCCAAACATGAGCAGACAGTTCAGCCCCTTGCGAAAGAGGCTGCCGAGAAAGAGGAGGAAAAAGACAAAGAGCCTTCTATCAATCCTGTCCACTAGGGCATCAGGGCTCCAAGTCGGTGTATTTTGCTGGTGATCGCTTTTGATCACTGAAGTGTTATTTCTACACCGCGCCATGTGCGTTTTTTTCGTTGCGCGCGTGAATCGTACTGTTTTCCATATTTGGTATTGGAAAGGTTAGGGCTTAGGGCTATCTCTCCGCCCGCACACCTATTTGTGTGCATGCCCGTGACATGTCTTTTCAAGTTTCCAGCCTCAACGCAGCTCAAGCAGAAGCCGTCAATACGCTTGATGGCCCCGTGTTGATCCTCGCTGGAGCGGGCACGGGTAAAACCCGAACTGTGACTTGTCGCATTGCCCATATGGTCGAACGAGGCATCGCGCCGGAGCATATTCTGGCTGTAACCTTTACCAACAAGGCAGCTCATGAAATGCGCGAGCGGGTTGGGCAAATGGTTAGCAAAGCCGCAGCTGATGAAATAACAGTGTGCACATTTCATTCACTGTGTGTGCGCATTCTTCGTACGGGTATTGACCGGCTTGGCTACAAAAACAATTTCACCATCTATAGCGGTAATGATCAAGTTGGCTTGATCAAGCAACTCATCATTCGCAAGGGAGGTGCGAGGGAAAAGATTGAACCCGGTCTGGTTTTGTCGGTGGTTTCGAAGGCAAAAAATGCAGGCGGTGGTGCTGACAGCATTGAGGATCCGTTCATTGCCGATGTTGCACGCGCTTACCAGAATGAATTGCGGGCGCAAAATGCTGTCGATTTCGATGACTTGCTTCTACTTGCCGAGCAGCTTCTTCGCGAGTTTCCTGACGTGAGGGATGAGTGTCGCAAACGATGGAAACGACTCACCGTGGATGAGTTTCAAGATACCAATGGACTGCAGATGCGCTTGCTCCAGCAGTTGGTGGGCAAACCTCACCATGTATGTGTCGTCGGTGACGATGATCAGAGTATCTATGGTTGGCGTGGTGCCGAGGTGGAGAACATTCTCCAGTTTGAAAAGTTCTTCCCTGACCCCAGGGTAATACGACTTGAGCATAATTACCGTAGTTCGGATGCGATCATACACACTGCCAATTCCCTTATAAGACACAATGTAGGCAGACGTGAGAAGCAGCTCAAATCGGTAAAGCCGGGAGGTGACATCCTCCGGATCATATCCATGCCCGGTGATGAGGAAGAGGCAGAATTCATAGCTCATGAAATTACCGATCTTCACAGGGTGGAAAAAAAACCACTCGAAGACATAGCCATCCTTTTCAGAACCAACTCGCAGTCACGGCATCTGGAGTTGGCTCTCCGCAAGGAGCAAATTCCCTACCGGGTGATTGGAGCTCAGAGCTTCTATGACAAACGTGAAGTGCGCGACATGCTTGCATATTTGCAAATTCTGGCCAATCCGAATGCGGACGTTGCACTGCTTCGCATCATGAATGCGCCTCCGCGCGGTATAGGTCAGGCCGCTGCTATATTATTGACAGATATCTCCAAGGAGAGTGGAGGGAGCGTCTGGGAGGCAATGGGAGTTCCATGTGAAGCGCTTTCCGCCCGAGCCCGCAACTCCATACAGGAATTCACGGAGATGGTTTTGCGATATCATGATAGAATAGCCAAAGGTATAGAGAATATGGGCAGTGTCATCTCTGAGATGCTCGATGAGATAGGCTACATCGATTGGCTGAAGCGGAATAGCAAGAATGAGGCTGAGGCAGACATGAGACGAGAGAGCATTGATACGGTGATTCAGGATCTGAAGGAAGCATCGAAAAAGGGCTACTCTCTCCAGAAGTATCTCGATTTTTCAGCACTTGCGCGGGATCGGGAGAGTGACAACGAACTTGAAAACCAGCGTGGGGTCACACTGATCACCCTACATGCCTCCAAGGGGCTTGAATTCCCGGTGGTCTATCTTGTTGGGCTTGAAAATGGAATCTTGCCTCACAGTAGAAGCATGGACGAGGGTACAACGGATGAGGAAAGACGCCTCCTGTATGTGGGTATTACCCGTGCCCAGGACCGCTGCACGCTCACCTGGTGCTCTGTCAGAACGAAGTGGGGCCAACAGCACGCGGGAGAGATCAGCAAGTTTTTGGCGGAGTTGGATGACAAGTATATTGAGCACCATAGTTACGATGATATCATGGGAGCAGAAGTCAGCGAGGAAGAGACAGAAAACTTTTTTGCGGATTTGAAAAGTATGTTCGACTAGGTTGGATCAGCCATGGGATGGTGCCTCGGCCTCTTGTCGCCAGTAATCAACATAAAAAACAGTCCTGCCTTCCCAGTGTCCGCAATTCATCATTCCAAGCATGAGCTCTTACGTGATCAAAATTTTCCTCTACGAGGTTGAGCCTCTCATTTGGAGGCGTTTTTGTGTTCCTGATCAGGTGGACTTCGCAGAGCTTCACCAGATTATCCAGAAGGTGATGGGGTGGAATGATGATCAAGACCACCAGTTTCGTCATGGCAAGGGCCGGCATCTCAAGGAGGTCATCTCAAATACCCGGCAGCAGGTTGGCCCGGGAGATGACTTTACCGATGAAAAGGAAATCACCCTGGCCGAATTCGTTGGTCGTCGCAGGCTGCCCATCAGGATGATGTATCGCTATGATTTTTTTGACGAGTGGACCCATGAGATCGTCATCGAGGAAAAACGGGAAGATGACAACACCTTGCAACTTCTGGAGGGTGAACGCGCTTGCCCGCCGGAAGACTGCGGCGGCCCTTTTGGCTACAGGGACTGCATGGATGGATTGGCCGAGTGGATGGACGATGACTATGACCCCGAGTCTTTTGACGTGGAAGCGGTCAAGCTGTGAGGGTTGTCGCCATGAAGAGTGGCTTTGCGGGTGATCATTTTGACCATTGTTCATACAGTACATTAAGATATAATCCCGGGAGCAGATGATTTCAGTCATTACCGCCTACCACAATAGCCATGAGTTCATCGGCAAAACCTATGATTCACTCAAGGCTCAGAGTGTGGGCGGCTGGGAGTGGATAATCGTGGATGATGGCTCTCAGCCTGAATCTCTCGCAGCGCTTCATGACATCGTAGGAGATGACGATCGTGTGAGGGTGTTTTCACAGACAAATGCAGGTCAGGGCAGCGCCAGAAATCTGTGAGCGAAAGAGGCAAAATG
>CAYXEC010000027.1:0-17774 GCA_964463855.1 uncultured Verrucomicrobiales bacterium
CTCTTCCAAACGCTTGGCGTTGATTGGTTCGACGGCCTCAAATTTGAGGAAGCTGCTCTTCGTCTCGGTTTCTTTCCATTCCGCGTAAAGAGCGGAATTTGTTTTCTCAAGCTCTTCAGCAGCGTAGCGGTCTTTGAAATAGCCAAGTCCGGGGGAACCAATGAGCCCGGCAGACATCATGCCGATACCTCCCATCAGGCTCATGGCTACAGCACCCGTGGCAGGGAAGCGGTCTCCAACGACGGCAAGCATCGTGGGCCAGAAGAAGGTCTTGCCGATGGCATAGACAAGAAGTGCTCCAAGTGCCGGACCAAAAGCGGTGACGGCAGATACGAGGTTGAGGCCTACACAACCCAGCACAGCACAGATAAACAAGAGGCTGATTGGGTTGAGGCCTGCCTTTTCCTCAATGAAATGCGCACAGAAGCGAAGCAGGAACATGACAAGGGAGGTGAACACGAAGAGCATTTTGCCCTCTTGTTCACTGAGAATGGCTCCGGTGATGTTCTGAATCCAGCCATCTGTTCCCAGTTCCACGGCACCTACCAGTGCATGGGTGATAAAGAGCACAAAGATAAGCCAGTGACCGATGGAGAATTTGGTCATGGCGCCGATGGCAAACAAGGTGACAATACCAATGGCCAGGGAGATCATTTGTGGTGCATTGGAGCCTGCTTCAAAGAATGGCGCCAGCGTGCCCTGGAAGAAAAGGTAGAGCATGAAGGAGACAACCAGGCCGCCGAGAATACCAACGTCCTTGAGCATTTCTCCGAATTTGAGCCCCTTTGCAGAAGCCTCGGACTGGGGGAATTTCTGCCCTAGGAACATGACACCGTAAACCAGCGTGGGAACGAGGTAGAGAGCAAGCTGGCCTTTCCAGCCCCAGCCGCCTTCGCCACCGAGGAACCAGCCAACCATGCCGCCGAGGATCATGCCCAGAGGCCAAGACGCGTGAAGGATGTTAAGGTAGTGGTTGCGGTTTTCCGGGAAGAGGGTTGCGACCAGAGGGTTGGCAACGGCTTCGAGGGTTCCGTTGGCCAGGGCGAATACGAACATGCCCCAGAACAGGAATTGATAGGCTGTAGCAGCATCCTGTCCCTGGGTTGCCCCGAAGGTGATGAATGCTGACACGAGGTGGAAGAGGAAGGCTGCCATGACAAGCTTGCCGTAGCCGATTTTGTCCACAACCACGCCGCCGATCATGATGCCGAAGCAGAAACCGGTGAAGCCAGCTCCACCAATAGCGCCCAGTTGGGCTCCGGTGAATCCGAATTCAGCTGCCCAGTTGGCAAAGATGCCACCCCGGATACCAAAACCCACACCTGCGGCAAGAATGGCAACAAAGCCTGCCCAGAGGAGTCGTTTGCGATGTATTTCGTTAGTATTACTCATATGTTATATTGTTTTGTCTGGTCGCATTATGCGATTGGAATTTTCTATGCGGAAAAAAACGATTAGGCCAGATAATCATTGATAATATTTTCCAGCATTTCCTGACGGCCGCTGGGCAGCTGGGGAGGCTCAATGCCTTGAGCGTGAGCGTCCAATGCATCAAAACTGGTGGAGCCAGCCTCGATTTCGGCACCGATACCGCTGTCGTAAGAGGCGTAGCGGTCCTTGACGAAGGCGTCCATGCGGCCGTCCTCAACAATCTTGTGAGCGATTTTCAGCCCGCGGGCGAAGGCATCCATGCCACCGATGTGGGCGTGGAACAGGTCCTCGGGCTCATGGGATTCACGGCGGCGCTTGGCGTCAAAGTTGAGTCCTCCCGTGCTGAAGCCGCCCATCTTGAGCACACGCAGCATGATCTGGGTGGTGTCATAGACATTGGTCGGAAACTGGTCGGTGTCCCAGCCAATGAGCTCATCACCCCGGTTGGCATCAATACTGCCGAGGGCGCTAGCACCGATGGCGACATCGAGCTCGTGCTCCATGGTGTGGCCGGCAAGCGTGGCGTGGTTGGTCTCGATGTTGAGCTTGAAGTGGTCCAGCAGGTTGTACTCACGCAGGAAGTTCAGACAGGCTGCTGAGTCCGAGTCATACTGGTGGGTGGAGGGTTCACGGGGCTTGGGCTCGATATAGAACTGGCCGGTGTAGCCGATTTTCTTGGCGTGATCCACAGCGAGGTGGAGCATGGCGGCAAGGTGGTCGAGCTCGCGCTTCATATCGGTGTTGAGGAGTGTGGCGTAACCCTCACGACCACCCCAGAACGTGTAACCCTCGCCCCCAAGACGATGGGTGGCTTCCAGGGCATGCTTGATCTGGCTGGCACCGTAGGCAAAAACGTCTGCCTGGGGTGATGTCGCAGCCCCCTGGGCGTAGCGTGGGTGGCTGAAAAGGCAGGCTGTGCCCCAGAGAAGTTTCTTGCCGGTTTCATTCTGGAATTTCTCAAGTTCGTCGACTACGCGCTCGAGGTTCTTGTGGGTTTCGGCAAGAGTGGCCCCCTCGGGAGCGATATCACGGTCGTGGAAGCAGTAGTAGTCAATCTGGCTTTTCTGAAGGAACTCGAAAAAGACGGGAACGCGGTTGAGTGCATTCTGCAGAGAGTCCGAGCCATCGTCCCATGGCATGAGGGCTGTGCCCGCGCCGAAGGGGTCTCCAAGTTCGTTACGCATCACATGCCAGTAGGCGGCTCCGAAGCGGAGATGATCGCGCATGGTTTTGTCGCCGACCATTTCATCGGGGTTGTAGTGGCGGAAGGCGAAGGGGTTGGTCGAGCCGGGGCCCTCGTATTGGAAAGCTGGGACGTTGGGGAAGTATTCGGACATGGTGTTGATGGTTCTTGGTTGTTGGTTCCTTGTTCTTGGTTGATCGCTATTGCGGCGTTACGTTGAAGTTCCGTGAACTATGGGAAAAAATACGTCCGATGTCTATGGGTATAAGCGTCAATAATTTATCATTATTCGTCATTGAAAAAAAATACATTAGAGCCAGTCTAATGCCATGAACGATATGCAAGATATTGGAGTTAATGATTTTACATCATCTCTTGCGCCCGGGCAGATCGCGCCTGCTCTTTTTCAGGTGTTGCCTGATGTGATTTTCTGGATGAAGGACGCGGGTGGCAGGTTTGTCTTTGTCAACAAGGCCTTCTGTTATGAGGTGGCTATGCGTGATGCCGAGGACATTTATGGCCTCAAGGATGAGGATGTTTTTCCAAGGGAATTGGCTGCCAAGTATCAGGCCGACGACGAGAGAGTGCTCAAATCTGGAGAAGCCTTGTGGCATGCTTCAGAGCTCACACCTACGCGATCCGGGGGGGTGGAATGGCGTTCAACGACCAAGATACCGCTGCTCAGCCTGGAGGGTAAGTGTGTTGGCACGGCTGGAATTTCCAGAAGGATGGGCCACGAGGAAGGTGTTCCCGTGCCCACAAGACATCGAAAGCTGGCCGTCATCATTGCTAAGATTTACGAGCATTTGGATGAGGGCATTGAGATCAAGGAGATCGCCGAGGGGGCGGCTGTCTCCATGAGTACCCTGGAGCGTCTGTTCAAGGACCACATGAATACAACTCCGAGGCGTTTTGTCACTCAGGTGAAAATGGCGGCAGCTTGTGACAGGCTTATTAATACCGGCATGCGGGTAAGTGAGGTGGCCTCGAGCCTTGGTTATGATGAGCATGGTAATTTTAGTCGTGCCTTCAGCAAGGAGATGGGGATGTCACCAAGTTCCTACAGGAGATATTATAAAATAGGATAAGGCATGGAGCTGCCCGTCGTTGAATTGCGTGAAGATTTGATGTCATCCCTGACATCATCGGGCCGACTGTTGCTGCGGGCCCCGACCGGCTCGGGGAAATCGACATGTGTGCCAACCATGCTTCTGGATGGAGGTGTGGAGAATTTGATTGTGGTGGTCCAGCCCCGGAGAATTGCCGCACGGATGCTTGCCCGCTACGTGGCGAGTTTGCGCGGTGTCAGGCATGGGGCTGAGGTTGGGCACGTGGTGCGTTTTGAGAAGTGCATGGATTCGAACACCCGGATTGTCTATGTCACGGATGGTGTCTTACAGCGCTGGTTGCAGGAGAGCCCGGACTTGCCAAGTGTTGGGGCGGTGATTTTTGATGAGTTTCACGAACGCAGGGTGGCAAGTGACGTGGCTCTTGCCCGTTGTCTCGATCTGCAGGAAAGCAGTAGGCCTGATTTAAAGTTGATCGTCATGTCGGCCACATTGGAGGTTGTGGGTTTGCAGGATTATCTCGAACCCTGTGATGTCCTTGAGGCAAAAGGGCGGTCATATCCAGTGGACATTTCTTACCGTGGTGCGGGTCCACCCCCGGCGCGCGGGCGGCAAGAGCTCAAGCTGTGGGACAGGGCGGCCGAGGCGGTCAGGGATTGTCTGGCTCATGACAGTGCCGGCCATGTGCTGGTGTTCTTGCCCGGTGTCTACGAAATCCGCCGATGTGTGGAGCTCATTGAGCGTGCCGGCTGGTCAAAAGGTTGGGACGTCTGCCCCCTCTACAGTGGGCTCTCACCCAAGCTGCAGGATGCCGCGGTGGCGCCGGCCAGGCCGGGTGGCAAGCCACGCATCATTGTTTCAACCAATGTGGCTGAGACATCGCTGACCATTGACGGGGTGCGCACGGTGGTTGATTGCGGGCTGGCGCGGGTGGCCCATTACGATGTGACTCGCGGCATTGACACGCTGATGATAGAGAAAATCTCTCGCGCCTCTGCAGAGCAACGTGCCGGACGCGCAGGCCGAACGGCTCCAGGCCGCTGTGTCAGGCTCTGGAGTGAAGCTGACCAGGGCCGCAGACAGCCCTTTGAGGTACCGGAAATCTTGCGTGTGGATTTGGCGGAAGTCATACTGGCGTTGAAATCATCGGGAGTGGGTGACGTGTCGGGTTTTCGCTGGCTGGATTATCCAGGTGAGAAGGGCGTGGCGATGGCTTTGGCCTTGCTCCGGCAACTCGGAGCACTCGACGAGCACGATCAAATCACAGCTCTGGGCAGGGCGATGTCCAAATACCCGCTGCATCCTCGCTACGCCCGGTTATTGTTGGCGGCCCAGGAAGAGGGTTGCGTTGCGGAGGCAGGTTTCATTGCCGCTGCTGTTCAGGGGGAGGGAGTGTTCGCCAGAAAGAAGGGGTCGGCAGGTAGTGCATTTATCGAGCCGGATGACAGCTCTGATTTTGTTGCCGAATGGCGGGCTTTCCAGGTGGCACGCGACATGCACTTTGATGTCCGTCGTTGTGCACAGACAGGTATCATGGCCAGGGGTGCAAGAGAGGTCGCCAAGTCACTCGAGCAGCTAGAGCGCATAGCCCTTAGGATGGGTCTGGAGTGGGGGGAAACGGATTTCGAGCGCAGTGCCCAGGCAGTCAGCAGGGCTATGCTGGCTGCATTCAGTGACCGTTTGGCGCTGAGAATGGGAGAGGCGAACCTGGCCTGTCATGTGATTGGTAAACGCCGGGGTAAGCTCACAGCCGGCAGTGCTCTCAAGGAGGCCCGGGTCTTTGTGGCTACCGAAATGACGGAGGTGGAGGGTAAGGAGGTGGTTGTTTATCTCAGTAGGTGTGTCCAGGTTGCTTTTGAGGATTTGCGTGAGCAGTTTCCGCATGACTTTCATGAGTATGATGGTGCCAGCTATGATCCTGTGTCGCGCAGGGTTGTGAATCTCAAGGAGCTTCGATTCAGGGATCTGGTGATGGAGTCCAGGGAAGCGGACGAACCGAACCCAGAGCAGGCTGCGGAGCTACTGGCTGAGAGGGTCGCCAGTGGTGAACTCAAGCTCAAACACTGGGACAAGTCTGTGGAGAGATGGATCGCGCGCCTGGTCAGTCTCGGGCAATGGATGCCGGAGATGGAGTTACCTGGCTTTGATGAGGGTGACAAACTCATGGTGTTGGCGGAAATTTGCCAGGGGGCCAAGTCTTATAAGGAAATCAAGAGTCGCGAGGTGATGCCTGTGCTTAACAAGTGGTTGTCACCGGCGCAGCAAGCTGTTTTGGATGCCTATGCGCCACTGGAAGTGACATTGAGTAATGGAAGAAAAGCCAAAGTCAGATATGATGCGGAAAGCAAGCCATGGATTGCTCTCAAGATGCAGCATTTGTACGACGTGGATGCATTGCCCGAGATCGCCCAGGGCAGGGTGAAGTTGCTGGTCCATATTCTGGCTCCCAACCAAAGGCCGTGGCAGGTGACCGAGGACCTGAAAGGGTTCTGGGAACGAGGTTACCCACAGATGAAAAAGGACTTGGCGGGCAGGTATCCCAGGCATGAATGGCGCTGAGCCATTTCTGGCATTGCTTAGAAAGGCCAGAGGACCGGGATGAGGAATGTGGAAACAAGCCAGAGGATCACCGCCAGGGGGAAACCCACCCGGAAGAAATCGCCGAACTTGTAGCCACCGGCACTGTAGATAAAGGTGTTGGTCTGGTAGCCAATGGGGGTGGAGAAGCTTGCAGAGGACCCAAACATGACAGCGATAACGAAAGGAACCGGGTTTACACCCAGTGTCTGGGCAATGATGATGGCAAGAGGGGTGAGCAGAACAGCGACGGCATTGTTGGAGACGACCTCCGTCATGATGGCTGCAAGCAGGTAGATAAGGGAAAGCATGATCCAGGGGTTCTGAATCCCAAGCCCTTGGGTCATACCGTTGGCGACCAGTTGGCCAAGACCGGATTGTTCAATTGCCATGCCAAGTCCCAGCATACCGAAGATCATGAAAATGACCTTCCATTCAATGGCGCGGTAGGCTTCCTGGGGTTGCACGCAGCGGGTGACTAAAACCAGCATGGCACTGGTGAGGGCCAACTGCACAATGGGAATGTCAGGAATGCCAAAGCGGCCGCATAGTGCACCGAACACCATGAAAAGCATGAGCGCGGTAATGGCGATGGGTGCCTTGCGAGGTCTGTGAATGGTGTCCTCGGGTTCACTCAAGTTAATAAAGTCGCGCCGTTGAAACAGGCTCTGCATCTTGTCAGCTGGCCCCTGGACTAGAAGCGTGTCACCAAAAGCAAGCTTCTCATCCTCAAATCGATCCTGAAGGGAACGGCCACGGCGATGTACTGCGAGGATGAGCACGCCGAAGCGTTGCCGGAAACGAAGCTCCCTGAGGCTCTTGCCAGTCATGGTGGATTCAGGGCCAATGATGCCCTCCATGAGAACGGCACTCTCAGTGCGGATATCCTCAAGACCACGACCAGCATTACCGCGGACATCGATACCCTCGGTTTGAGAAATGCCAACCACGCCCTCAAGGGCGCCCTTGAACACAATTTCATCTCCGGCTTCAAAGATGATTTCATTGAGTGGTTGGCTTAACCTGCGATTGTCACGCAAGACTTCCAAAACACGGGCTTTTCTCATGTTGGCGAGTGGTGATTCCTTGAAGTTCACACCATCGAGCTCGCTGCCTTTTTTCACAAAAGCGTGAGTGATGAATTCCCGGGAGCTCTGGTTTTGAATCAGTGTTGCCAAA
Organism: uncultured Verrucomicrobiales bacterium; assembly: GCA_964463855.1. GTDB lineage: Bacteria > Verrucomicrobiota > Verrucomicrobiia > Verrucomicrobiales > Akkermansiaceae > Oceaniferula. Next base: position 7,438 of record CAYXEC010000027.1, read on the forward strand.
GTGAGGCGTTTGGGGAGTAGTCTCCTGCCGATGACAGCCATGTAGATGAAAGTGGTGACGACAAAGACAAGACCCAGTGGTGTGATGGAGAACATGCCCAGGCTGTTGATGCCGTGTTTTTCTGCCACACCCACAGCGATGAGGTTTGTCGAAGTGCCAATGATGGTCATCGTGCCGCCCACAATGGCCGCGTAGGAGAGGGGGATGAGAAATTTGGAGGCGGTGTAATCACGCCTGCGGCAAATAGCCAGCACGATGGGCAGGAAGACGACGACTACTGGTGTGTTGTTTACAAAGCCAGACAGTGGGGCAACGAGTGCCATCATCACCAGCAGCATTCGGAGGGGGGACTGGCCTGCTATGTTTTCAAACCAATTACCCAAGGCTTCGATCACTCCCGTGCGCTCAAGGCTCGCGCTGAGAATAAACATGCATGCCACCGTGATGGGAGCTGGGTGGGAAAAAACCCTGAGTGCGTTGGCCGGATCCTCGGGGTCAACACTGAGTATACCCGTCATCACGCAGGCCAGAAGAGCCGCCAGGGCGGTAAGCTCCATGGAGAGCCACTCCATGGTGAAGGTGATGAATACCACGACGACCAACGTGGCAAGAAAGGCTTGTTGCCATGTTTCAAAGATCCACATCGAGGGCATCATAGAATACCGCTGGCAGGCTTTACCAGAAAACTATGCGGAAGTTTGTTAGCGCCAGAACTAACCCACACGAAAGACAATGCGTGCCTTGCTGGTGTCATAGGGAGACATTTCCATTTTGACCTTGTCTCCAACTACAAGGCGGATGAAGCGCTTGCGCATCTTGCCGGAAATGTGAGCCAAGACTTCGTGGCCACTCGGAAGGGTAACCTTGAACATAGTACCAGCGAGAACCGAGGTGATCGTGCCCTCAACCTCGACGGCCTTGTCCTCACGGTCATCATCTTTCTTGGTGCGTGGTCCGTAGTTGTGACGTCTGTTTCGGCGGCCTCCGCCACCACGTCCTGGTCTTTTGGGTTTTCCTGCGATAGTGGTGCTCCTTTGTTCGTTGAGGGGATCCCCTGTGCCGCATGGTTTTGCTACGCAGGAAGATGGGCACATCATCTTGATTTGTGGAGATAGCGCAACCTTAAAGTCGTAAATCATCAGCCACGGGCCGCATTGTCGTGGCAGATACGATGGGGCCCTCAGGGTTGAAAACAGGCTGCAGTGGAAAACAGACTTGTTTGCTGTGGACATTCCAGCAATCTACTATAGATTGCACACCTTGTTGCTTTTGTGGTTCATCGCTTTTTGAGCCCACCCCCAATTGTAAGTGGACAGAGGAGATAATAAGCCTTCGTTTTTTTTTACACTGCGGGCTGATTCCCAGACTGCCCTCTCAGCCAGGACCACGCGCATTCACATTTTGCCATTGTTTTGTCACTTGGCGGGCAGATGCTCGTGAATCGGCAGCAACGCATTCAAACCATTATTTACAAACCTACAAAGATGAAAAATTTTTCAGACCTGGGCCTTTCCAAAGAGCTCGTCCGTGCCGTAAGCGATAAAGGCTATCTCACCCCTTCACCTATCCAGGCTGAGGCCATACCTGCTGTCCTGAAGAGAAGGGACATCCTCGCTGCTGCCCAGACCGGCACGGGTAAAACTGCAGGGTTCACATTACCGATGATCCAAATTCTGGATGAGGCAGGCCGGGCCAAAGTTTCCAGCAGGCGGTCAATTCGTGCCCTGGTGCTCACTCCTACACGTGAGCTGGCAGCACAGGTAAAGGAGAGCATTGAAACCTATGGGATGCACACGCAGCTCAAGAGTGCTGTGGTTTTTGGAGGAGTGAAGATCAATCCCCAGATTCGCCAGCTCAGGGACGGGGTTGATATTTTAGTGGCAACTCCAGGACGGTTGCTAGACCTGTGCGCTCAGAATGTCTGCAGGCTTGAAGAGGTCAATATGCTGGTTCTGGATGAAGCCGATCGCATGCTCGACATGGGCTTTATCAACGACATCCGCAAGATCATTCAACTGTTGCCTAAAAAGCGCCAAAATCTCCTCTTCTCTGCGACTTTCTCAAAAGAGATTCGCTCCATGACCCGGGAGTTGTTGAGTAACCCGATTACCATCGAAGTGAATCCTGAGAATACTGCCGCCGAGACAGTGAAGCAAAGTGCCTATCGGTGTGACTCTGAAGCCAAGGCAGGACTTACGATTCAGCTCATCAAAGAAGGTAAATGGGATCAGGTTCTGATTTTCACCCGAACCAAACATGGTGCTAACCGCTTGAGTAAAAGGCTCGATAATGCAGGTATCCAATCCAGTGCAATCCACGGTGATAAAAGCCAGGGGGCTCGAACCAGGGCTTTGCAAGGATTCAAGGATGGAAAGTTGCGCGTGCTCGTTGCCACCGACATTGCTGCACGTGGACTCGACATCGCCCAGCTGCCACATGTGATTAATTACGAAATTCCCAACGTGGCAGCCGACTACGTGCATCGCATTGGCAGAACGGGAAGGGCAGGCATGCAGGGGGAGGCCATTTCTCTGGTCTGTAATGATGAACGTCCGTTCTTACAAGAGATTGAAAAACTCATTTCGCAACGCATTGAGATGATCGATATGGAGGGCTTTGAACCTGGGTTATGGTCAAGCAGGGCTCCCAGTGCCAGCGAAGTCCAGAAAGCTGCCGCAGACAGAAAGGCGATGGCAAACAAAGCCCGGGGCCCACGAAAGCCCCAGCAGTCGAGAAACAACAAGGCCGTGTCCGGGCGCGGCGAAAAATCCTCAGCAAATTGGGAAACAAGAGCTGGAGCCAAGACCAGCTTGCGGAGGCGAAGATCAACTCAAAGAAGAGGCAGGCGCTAGCAAATCAGGCCAAGCCTTGGATATGTATTTCAGGCTTTGTCCTCCCCTCAAAGCGCAGGATCCCGTTAAGAGGAGGGTCATCCAAGATCCTCGACATTGGCGTAAAGTGCCCGGATGTTGAGTAGTGCCTTTTCGAGAAGTTGTGCCTCTTGTTGAGTCAGGTTTCCCCGGGTTTTTGCTGCCAGCATTTCCAGTGAGTCGAGTACGGTGGCAGCCGCTTTGAGGTTAACACTTTTCTCTCCGGTCGTGGGGTTGGGAAGCTGCCCGAGAAAAAGTCCGGCATTTTGAGCCTGAAGGTAAACAAAGTCGTTAAAGCGGCTGTCTTCTGTTGGTCTGTCTGACATGGGATTGGTATGTTTGTATTTATGAAGGGCTATTGAGACTTGGGGCTGACGCTGACAATAACAGGCTCTCTGCCGCCGAGATACTTGGCTGCTGCGGCCTTGATGTCTTCAGCTTTGAGGGCACGGATATGTTCCGGCGCATGAAGATGATGATCAGGGGGGAAACCCAGTAAGCAGTCGAGGGCACTGAGCCTCGCAAGTGAGCTGATTTTCTGGTTTCCAAGTGCGTGCGAGGCTAGCCAGGTGGTTTTGACACTTTCCAACACATCGTCGGGAATTCCCTCTGTGGCAAGGGTTTCAATTTCCTCGAGAAGATGTTTTTTAGCGGTTTCGAGCTGGTCAGGTGAGGTGCCGAGGTAAAACGCAAACATACCCGTGGTAGTGCCATGAAACTGGCTGGAGGATACATAGTAGGCAAGGCCTAGTTCCTCACGGATTTTCGTAAACAGAGGACCCGCCATATCCGTGCAGTAGTCATTTATGAGCTCCAGGGCGAGATTGTCTTCATCATAGGCGGAGGCGCCAGTGAAGCCGACAACCAAAACGGCCTGTTGTTTGTCCAGGGTAAGGTCGTGACTGGAGACGGGAGGCGTTTCCTGTTTGGGGTGCTGCATGCGTTCGCCCTCGGGGAGGGATCCGAAATGCTTGTTTGCCAGAGCAAGGGCCTCATCGGGAGCAATGTCACCAAAGATTGCCATCACCGAGTTTTTGGCGGTGAAATGTTTCTGATGGTGGGCTTTGAGCATGTCCTGATTCAGGGCGCTGAGCGATTGTTCTGTGCCCGAGGTACTCAGGCCGTAGCCTTCCGGGCCAAAGAGGGAGGGCCGGAGTTGTTTGAAGGCCACTGCCAGCGGGTCATTGGCCTGCTCCCGAAGCCCTGCAATCATCGCCTTGCGTTCGCGCTTCAATGCCTCCTCAGGGAGTAGGGGATTGGTGAAAATATCAGCAATGATTTCCATCATCGGGCCAATATCGGGACTCAGGCATGAACCTGAGCTCAGAGTGGTGTTGTTGCCGCAACTCACGCCAAAACTTGCTCCCATGCCATCCATGCTGGTGGCGATTTGCTCAGCACTTCTTGTTGTAGTGCCCTTTGGGAGGAGCTTGCCCAGTAGGCTGTTGATTCCATTGTTGGCAGGGGTCTCGGAGGGCAAGCCGGTCAGAGTGGCAATGGTCAGGGAGACTGTTGGCAGCCGACTGTCTTGCTGGGTAATGAGTGTAAGGCCATTGGCCAGGGTATGTGTTTTCATCTCTCCTCGCTCATTGGTGGCGAGCGAGATGATGCCACCCTCGACACTGTCTTCAGGATCGAGTGATGTGATGGTCAGGCTCTCTGTGGTGAGGTGAGCCTGTGCGGCACGCATCAGGTCATCACTACTAACAGCGTTGAGAAGCTCAACATAATGGCGGGTGAAATCAAGGTTGCGGGTTTCATGCCAGTTCGAGGCAAGGTCAGATGCTCTGCCTGAGGCGGTGGCAAGCGTGCGAAACTGACTGACCAGCGCCATGCGGGTCGCCTTGGCGACTTCCCCGGAGAGGTCTTCACTTTTAAGAAGCTCAATTTCATGGAGAATGGCTTGCTGTAGCTCATCTCTATGGCAACGGTCTGAAATAGCTGATACCGCGAAAAGCCCACTGCATTCGGGGTCACTCATACACCATGCCCCGATGTGGTGACAGAGGTCGCTGCGCTCACGAATATTCTGATAGAGGCGGCTGGAGCGACCCGATCCCAGAATCGTGGCAAGAATGTCCAATGCAGGGGTGTCCGGATGATCCATTGCTGGAATTTGCCATGCGAGGGTGAGTTTGCTGGCCGGGATGGCGAAAGTTTTGCGGCGACTTCGAAAGCCGTGCTGTTTGGGTTCCGTATAAATGGTCACGGGATGGGTGAAGCTGCGGGGTATGTCCTCTGTGATGCACTCAAGCAGGGAGAGCATTGCATCCTTCTGGAAATCCCCCGATATGCTCAGAAAGGCATTCTCAGTGGTGTAGCGCTCTCTGTGGTAACTAACCATGTCGTCATGGCTAAGCTGGTTGAACAACTCCATGTGGCCTATGACCGGGTGACGGCGAGCATCATGGGCGTAGGCTGTGGAATAGAGTAAACGGCCATTGCGATCATCCGGGTCATCCATGCCCATGTCAATCTCGCGGCGGATCACTCCCTTTTCCTTCTCGAATTCATCGATGGGAAAGCTGGGCTTGAAAACCATTTCCGTAAGTACTTTGAGGAATATTTCGGCACTCTCCGAAGGGCCATCAATATAATAGACCGTGCGATCAAATGTGGTATAGGCATTCCATTCTCCGCCGGCTGCCTGAACGGTGTCTGAGATGGCTTTTCCATCATAATTTTTCGTGCCCTTGAAAACCATGTGTTCAAGGAGGTGGGACAAGCCCGAACCCAGGAATTTGCCCTCATGAATACTGCCGGTTTCCACCCATGCCTGCGTACTGATAACCGGTGCTGAGCAATCAGCATCCAGAATAACAGTAAGGCCGTTTTCCAGGACATGGCTGGTGGCTTTGGTTGCGGGGAATTGCATGGCGAAAACTTGAGTTCATTAAATGCCCTATGCAAGGACGGAATCCGGTTTGGAGCCGACACGGGGCAATGGGAATTTGGTTGCAGGGTCAGTGTTTGAGGTTATAATAACCACGTCTGCTGTGTGCGACCACTAATGGTAGTACGCCCGAACCGATAGACTGGAAATGGGGGCGGCCCCTACGTTTTGATGTCATGCCTTTTCAGGAAGACAGAGGAGCGGAGGATGTCCCCGACCTATTGAGCATACGGAATCGTGGCTCATACACCATGGACGGCACAGCGGATTCTTTTTTTCTCAGCGGTGAGCAGCGTTTCTGTTGCGCTTGTTGAAACTGCTTTTTTAGTGCAAAAAACGGTGTTATTCGCCACCAATCTGTGGACAATGCGTCTCGTGTCCGATGATGTGATCAGCAAGTGTGCAGAAACTGCCACGGTCAAGACCCAGATTCTAAAGCTGAATGGTGAGCCATTCAGCCTCAAGTGCGGGGCGTCTTTGCCTGAGCTTGATATCGCTTATCAGACATGGGGTAAGCTCAATGAGGATGGCTCCAATGCCATTTTGCTATCCCATGCGCTTTCCGGATCACACCATGCCAGCGGCTATAATCCCGACCTGCCTGAGGCGGGGGAGCTCTGGAAAGAGGAAATGCACACTGGCTGGTGGGACGATTTTGTGGGGCCCGGGAAAGCTTTGGATACGGATCGGTTTTTTGTGATTTGCGCCAATTATCTGGGTGGTTGCTACGGGACGACGGGCCCACGCTCGATCAACCCAGAGACGGGCAAGCCGTATGGATCAAAATTCCCTCAGCTCTCGGTGTCTGATCAGGTCAGGATGCAGGCACGGTTGCTCGACGCCTTGGGCGTTGGCGTTTTGAGGGCTGCGGTGGGTCCCTCTGTCGGCGGCTTGGTGACCCTATCCTTTGCGGCAATCTACCCGGAGAGGGTCAGGACGGTCATTCCCATTGCCAGCGGGCTCAAGACCACAGTGCTCAACCGGCTTATTCTTTTTGAGCAAATTCTGGCCATTGAAAATGATCCCTACTTCAACGGGGGAGATTATTATGATGGGCCTCATCCGGATTACGGGTTAGCGCTTGCGAGGATGATTTCCCACAAGACATTTGTGCATCTCGATGCCATCGAGAACCGGGCCCGCAGGGAAGTCCGGCAGGACAGGGAAACATTGGCATGGTACGAGGTGCAGGATACATTCCAGAGCTATATGCTCCACCAGGGAAAGAAGTTCGTGAAGCGCTTTGATGCCAACACCTACCTGAGGATCATTGACATGTGGTCAAGCTATGATGCCTGCAAGGAGGCCGGAGTGGATTCTGTGCAAGCACTTTTCAAGAAGTGTGCGGACAACAACCAGGAGTTCCTGGTGTTCAGTATCGATTCCGATTTCTGCTTTTACCCGGAAGAGCAGGCCGAGATTGTGGCGGGCCTTGAGGCTGCGGGAGTGGAAACCATGCACATCACCGTGCATTCCGACAAGGGGCATGACTCCTTCCTGCTGGAGCCGGCACTTTACACGCCACACATCGCTTACGCGCTGTCAGATAAAGGCAATTAGCCTCAGAGAGCCTCGTGTAATATAAAAAACCGGGCGCCTCTCGTGGAGACACCCGGTTTGTATTGAGTTGTTAGCTTTGGGTATGACTACGCTACTGGCTGCCAAGCCTAGCTTTGAGGAACAATTTCGTAGATGGTAGTGGTGCCGCTCACCTCGTTTGCAACGACCAGGAGGTTGGCGCCATTGGGGCTGTCCTTGGCGGGTATGAATATGATTCCCTCAGGACCGAGATCGCCTGCAGTGCCAGCTTCAGCATCACCAGTGAAATCACGGTTGTTGACATAGTCAATGAACATGACGTCATAGGGGTCTGTTATGTCGTATATCATGATACCACCAATACGCTCCAAGCCGATAAAGGCATAGGTGCGACCATCGATTTCTCCAACTTCAATCGCCTCCGGCTCAGGGCCTTTGTCGTCGGAGCGGTCATCAAAACTACCATTTTCATCGTTTGTAGAACCAAATTCAGCTGGAAGCCTGTCAGCAATGATCGTTTCGAAATCAGATCCACTGTCATACACGAGGTTGCCATCGGAATCATAGATGGAGAAAGATCTTGTTCCGAAACTGAATAATTCCTCGAATTCGTCATCTTCATCGTAGTTTCCCTCTGTGGCCACTACTTTTAAGCGGCCCAGATTTGCTTGGTCCTGAAGCTCAGTGGCCAAGGGGAATGAAGTAGGGTCAAGCAGGACATCCTTCACACGTGTCTCATCAGAATAAATCAGAACATCCTCGCCATTGATTTCGACTTCACGTTCACGTCCATCACCTTCATTAGCCGTAAGAAAATATGTTTTGCCTCTTTTGCCATTTTTGCCTTTCACTCGGTAAGTAGCAATCGCATCTGGCATGGGCAGCCCATTCACCGGCCAATTAGCTATGCGAATGGCATCATCTTTGTTGGATGCGTCAAGTGCGTAGCCAAACTTTGAGTGGTCAGTACTGCCCAAAGGCAACATGGCCTCGATCGTGCCCTTCCAGATGTTGATTTTAGCCACTGCGTTGTTTTCCTGCAGGGTTACGAAAGCGTATCTGTCCATAGGGTCAAGGGCTATAAACTCAGGCTCTATATCCTGTCCTGGTGTCAATGTTACCCCTTCCTTGCCGGTGATGCGCACGCCCTCAAGTTGGTGCTCGGAGAGACTGTTGAATCCGATTTCCCTGACGCGAGGAGATTTGTTGAGATTGGATATGATGGAGACGCTTCCTTCAGGATCAACTGTGTAATCATCATTGGGCTCGCCTTCGTTGGCCACGAGGACCCTGTTGCCCCGTTTGTTGTAGGTCAGCATGTCTGGTAGGAAGCCAACTTGCACCTCAGATAAGAACACTCCATCGGTATTATAAAATGCAACTTTGCCGCGCAATGTCGGGTCATTGTTGGCAATGGCCACGGCGATCTGGTTGGAGCGGCGTCTTGGGTTTACATCCACGCTGTTGGGATTTCCCATTGAAGACACATCTATCGAGCTCACCAGCTGAGGGCTGGTAACATCCTGAATGTCGACAATATCGATAGCGTCATCATAGCCGTTGACAATGAATAGTCGCTTTGATTGAGGATCATATTTTACGATTTCTGCAGCAGATTCATCAAAGATTTCTGCCGGATCGCCCTTCTGGAAAGTGCTCAGGGCGTTCAGTGTAACAAGTGGAACACTCTCATCTGCTTGCAGGCTTATTGTGCTTGCGGAGATCGCGCATGCTCCAACAATGAGGGATTTCAATCCACGCATTGTGTTTCTTTTTTTTGTCGATGTTGGTTTCATGTTTGTCATGGTTAGGTTGCTCCAATTAAAGGAGGCGGGTATTCATTAAGTCGTCTTCGAAAAATTTGGTATGTCCTGTTGGTGACAATTTCGTTGGTGACCAAACTGTCCCGACTAAGTGGTTGGGGCTCCTCTCAATGAGAGGTAAGATAAAATTTTTAACCAAGGGCGTAAGAGGTGCGTAAGAGGTGAATGATCAGAAGGGCATTCTGATGGTATCATCTGCTGCCTTTTCGCTGGCAAGATAACTGCGTTAAAAAGCGAAGGCCATTGAGCGTTGATGCTCAATGGCCTCCATATGGCTCCTGCGGTTGGGTTCGAACCAACGACCTAGTGGTTAACAGCCACCCGCTCTACCGCTGAGCTACGCAGGAATTTCCATTTAGTTTGTCGCTAAACCCGCAGGTCAAGGACGGGCGGGAAAATGCCAGATTGATGACGTATTGCAAGAATTTTTCGGTCAAATATGAGGATTTGTTAATCGTGCCGAGGCTTGTAATAGCAAAAACGGTGATACCGAAGCACCACCGTCTGGAAGGATTTTCCTGGCAGTAATTTCTGCAGTCAAATGACTCAGGACTTCGCCGGATTGACCTCGGCCTCGAGGTTGGCGTCCAGAAGCTCACGGCGCAGGTTGGCACCACGCATCTTGCTCCAAATGTATACAATGGGGGAGGCGATGAAGATCGAAGAGTAGGTTCCGACCACCACACCGATCATGATGGTGAAGGAAAAGTCCTGCAGGGCCGCTCCACCGAAGATGTAGAGGACGAGCACTGCCACAAAGGTGGTTAATGAAGTGAGCACGGTCCGTGAGAGGGTGGCGTTGATAGCATGGTTCATCACTTCCTGCACGTCACCCCTGCGAGAGCGAAGGTCCTCACGGATGCGGTCAAAGACAACGATGGTGTCGTTGATCGAATAACCGGCGATTGTGAGGAAGGCGCCGACATGGATCAGGGAGAGCTCTTGGCCAGAGAAAATAACGATGCCCAGACAGATCAGAATATCGTGCAAGAGAGCGGCAAAGGCTCCGAGCGCAAAGGAAAACTCGAAGCGGATGGTGATGTAGATAAGAATTGCGACGAGGCCCACGATGAGGGCCCAGAGCGCCGTGCTGAGAAACTCTCCCCCCAGGCTGGCACTGATGGTCTCCCGGGAGGGCTTTTCCTTGAGGAGCTCGAAGTTGCCGGCGAGCGCTGTTTCGATGGCCGGGATGTCTTCGGTGCTACACCGTAC
>CAYXEC010000027.1:17784-24879 GCA_964463855.1 uncultured Verrucomicrobiales bacterium
TTCCCCGGCAGTGGTGGTCTCTTCCTGGGAACGCGCCTGCTTGGAGAGCTCGAGCTTGTCGAGAACTTGTTGCACGGCCGGTTGATCAACAGTCTGCCCGTCGACGAGCTGATAGGAGAGCTGGGCACCTCCCGTGAAGTCGATCCCCAGGGCAGAGTTGCCCTTCATACCCACGGAGCTCATTCCTGCGAGAATGAGGACAGCGGACAGGCCAAAGGCAAGTTTGCGTTTGCCCAGAAAGTTGAATGCCCGCTCAGGTATCAGATTCATGAACGAGAGTTTCTTCAATATGCCTGCATCAGAGAACCACCAGAAAAGCACCCGGGTGCAGAGCAGGGCGGCCAGCATTGAGGCGAGAATACCAATGGTCAGGGTAACGGCAAAGCCCTTCACCGTGCCGCTTGCACGCCAGAAGAGGATGAGTGCTGTGATCAGGGTGGTGATATTGGCGTCAAAAATGGCCGAGAAGGCTTTCTCGTAGGCTGCTCTGATTGCGGACTTGATGGACTTGCCGGCGGCGAGTTCTTCACGGAGTCGCTCATAGATAAGTACATTGGCATCCACTGCGACACCAATGGTGAGAATAATGCCCGCAATACCCGGAAGGGTGAAGGTGAAGCCGAACATCGCCATGGAGCCGAAGAGGATGAGGATGTTGAGTGTCAGGCCAATGAGGGCAATGACACCGGCAAAGCGGTAATAGAGTAAGACGAAGAGCAGGGTCAGCCCGAGCCCGGCAATGCCAGCGGTGATACCCTGGTGAACGGTCTCCTTACCCAGGGTTGCAGAAACCGTGCGCTCCTCTTCCACAAGTAGTGGGTTTTTCAGTGGGTTGAGCAGGGCGGCGGCGATGCCTTTTGCTTCCACGGCATCTTTCATGCCGGATATTTCAAAGTTTTTTCCGAGGGTGCTTTGCACCACGGGTGCACTCAGGACTTTGTCATCCATGACGATGGCAAGACGGTCCACGCCATGGGTCATCTTGCTGGTAATATCCAACATCTTGTTTGATCCCTCGGTATTAAGCTCCACAGTGAGCTTGCCCTCATAGGGACCATAAAGCTCCTGGGCGTGGACGATGTAGGATCCGTCCAGAGAAGAGCGTCGCTTGAGCAGGATGGGCTCGGAAATAATTTGCCCATCTTCATCCTCGTCCTCGAGTACGTAGAGTTTGTAGCCGGGCGGCAATACGCGGTCGGCCTCGTTTTCAGCAGCCAGACGGCTGGCAAGCGCGCTGCTTTCAGGGTGCACGAGCTTGAGCTCGAGCTTGGCGATTTTTTCCAGTATTTCGCGGACGTTGGACGCTTCTTCAGGGGTGACACCCGGCATCTGAACCAGGATTCGGTCACTTCCCTGTGCGACGATCAGAAGATCAGCAGTGCCGAGGTTGTTGAGACGCTTTTCAACCGTTTGAATAGCCTGTTGAACAGCGGTGGAGGTGACGGGTAAGGTGGTGCCCTCAGGATCTATGGTGGGCTGCACGCGCAGGGTGAACGATGATCCCCCGATCAGATCAATACCCCCCTTGAGACTGTGTGCCTCGGAGATGCTTGTTTTGCCGGTGATGATGTTGCGCCAGTGTCCTTTCGGGATGATGGAGAGCAGGCTGAAAACCGCGATCAATACCACGATAATGGAGCCGATATTGCGTTTTTTGCGCTCAAAATCTGTGGCAAAATACCAGAAGAAGAGTGCCAGAAGACCAAGCCCGGAAAGGAAAGTGAGTAGTCGGTCGTCGCTGAACAGTGATGCGAAGATGGTGGTCATTTCTATGTCGTTGTTTGTCTGTGTGTTCTAAAGCACTCTTGATAATTAAGATATAAGGGGAATGGCTCCCTTTGGCAAGAGAGAGATGCAGCTTGTGCCTGAACCAGGCACTTGGGATTAACCGACACCTCAGCCCTTGGCCTCATCGCATTCGTGGTCATCATGGCTGTCAGAGCCGGAAGGGATGACCGACGCGATGGAGGTTTTGTCGTATTTGACGAAGGTGCCCTCGGCGATTTTCAGCGACACGGTTTTATCACTGACGGCATTCACGGTGGCGTGAGTACCTCCGATGGTCACCACTTTGTCACCTTTTTTGAGAGCTGACTGCTTGGCTGCAAGCTCCTTGCGTTGTTTCTGCTGGGGACGAATCAGGATCACCCAGAAAATCACAAACATGAGGATCATCATGATGAGTGGGCTGCCGAGCGGATTGCTGCTTCCGGATCCGGATTCGGCTGCTTGGGCGAGGATATGGATGGTGGTGTTCATGGTTGTTGAATGTAGCGTTGGTTAAAGTTGTTTTTAAAAGAGGTGAACTGACCTGATTCGATTGCCTCGCGTGCTTGGCGCATGAGGCGCAGGTAGAAATGCAGATTATGCAAGGAAAGCAATCTTAAAGAGAGCATTTCGCCAGCGCGGAAAAGATGGCGAATAAAGGAGCGCGAGTATTTTTGCAGGGAGGGGTGGGTGTTTTCGTCCAGCGGGCGTGGATCAAACTCGTATTGTTTGTTTTTAATGTGGATCGGGCCATCGGCTGTGAATGCCATACCGTGCCGGGCCACACGTGTGGGCATCACGCAATCAAACATATCCACGCCTCGGGCGATCATCTCCAGCATCTGGGGTGGGGTGCCCAATCCCATGGCATACCTTGGTTTGTCATTGGGGAGAAAGGGGGCCGCGTTTTCGATAGCACGCAACATCTCGTGTTCTGGCTCACCCACCGAGATGCCCCCAATTGCATAGCCATCAAAGCCGATGTCAACGAGCTCACGCGCGGATTGCTCGCGAAGCTCAGCATAGGTGCTTCCCTGGACGATGCCAAAGATCAGCTGGCGCTGGTTGGCATTGGCCCACGGGATGTGCTTGTCGGCATTTTGCTGGTGCCATTCCTTACAGCGTGCCGCCCAGCGGGTGGTGAGTGAGAGGGAGTCGGCTGCGTATTGTTTTTCGCAGGGGTAGGGCGGGCACTCATCAAAAAGCATGGCGATGTCACTGCCAATGGTGGCCTGGATCTCCATGCTGAGCTCGGGAGTGAGCATGGTTTTTGACCCGTCGATGTGGTTGGCAAATTCAACACCCTGCTCGGAGATTTTGCGCAGTTTGGCAAGTGACCATACTTGAAAGCCCCCGGAGTCGGTCAGGATGGGTTTGTCCCAGGTAGAGAATTTGTGCAGGCCACCCATTTTACGCATGACCTCGAGGCCAGGACGCAGGTACAAGTGGTAAGTGTTGCCCAGGATGATCCTGGCATCGACCACATCAACCAATTCATCCGGTGAGAGGGTTTTGACCATTCCCTGGGTGCCTACAGGCATAAAAATGGGAGTTGGGATATCACCATGGGCCGTGGTGAGTGTGCCGGTCCGCGCGGCACTGTCGCTACATGTCTGGCGAATATGAAAAGACAAAATGGGTAATGGGGAAAGTTCAATACGCTGCTACCAGGCGGGCATGCACAGGGTGTCTCATGGCTTTCGTAATACGAAATCCGATATAACCATAAGGTGATCCGAGCCGGGTATTACGACATTGCATGAACGAACCGCTTTGAGGGTTCGAGTGGTATAGATGTAGTCAATACGCTGGAAGGGGAGGCGTCTGTGCCAGGTGTTGGCCCAACCCGAGCCCGCTTGGAAGAAGGAATCGTAAAAATCATAATCATGTCCATTATCTTTGTCACCCTGCATGGTGTCCGTATGCAACGGATCGGATGCGGGAGCATTGAAATCTCCGGCGATCACCACGGGTCGGGAGGTGGATTTATTCGTTTGTTGCATTTTTTCCAAATACTTCAAGCTCCAGATCACTTGCTTGCGTTGTCTCTTGCGATTTTCGGCATGGTTGACCCAGCAGCTACGCTGCCACAGGCGCATGTCTGTGACCGCCGATCTTAGCTGCAGGTTGACACAGTCGATGAGTTGCCCCTGTGAAAAGGGTTGTGAAACGTTTGGTTTGAGCCGCACTGTCGTGTACTGACTGTGGGGTAGGTTTGGATAGGTGTCTGTGATCTCCCACCGGGTTATGGTTACGGCTCCTTCGTTACCCCTCATATCCCATCCTTCTGTTTCAGGGTAGAGTTCTTGTGCGATGATTGAAGCGTGTACTGGGGTGATCTCTTGCATGAAGAGAATATCGGGTTGGTATTGGGCTATCAGTTGAGCCTGTTTTTTCACATCTTGGATTTTCATTTCACTGGCACCCCAGTTCAACGTGCAAATGCGGATGGTTGGTGATGAGCCAAAGGGCTTGGGAGGGCCCGGTTCAGGAGACTCACGGCCACCGTTCAAGATGACGTTGGATTCATCAGATGCGAGGAAAATGGTAAGTATCCACAAGCAAGTCAGCATGAGTGAGAGCTGAGTTCGCCAGAAGAGAAACGCGATGGCGGAGAGAATCAAACCCAGAAGAGACCACATCCATATCGGGTATACCGTAAATGCGGCCATCATGTCGGGTTGACGGCTGTAACTTGCCAATGTGATCACATGGAGACCCAGTGAGGCAATAATCAGTGATCTTGGAAGCCAGAGGCGCATGGCTCGACGGTCTGCGCCCCGCAAGTGAAGGGCGTAGTAAGGGGAATTACTTACATGCCGGGCAGGCCGAGGCCGCCGGTGAGTTTTGACATTTCAGCAGCGGCCATCTCCTTGCCCTTGGTAACGGCTTCCTGTACACCCGACAAGACCAGTTCCTGAAGGAATTCGACATCTTCCGGGTCAACCACGGAGGGGTCTATGGTGATGGATTGCACGTCACCAGCACCATTGGCGACAACCTTGACCTTGCCTCCCCCCACCGAGGCTTCAACATTTGCCTTGGCGAGTTCTTCCTGGGTTTTTTGCATGCCGGCTTGCATTTGCTGGGCTTGCTTCATGAGTTTTTGAATATCCATGGTTCTTTCGTGTTTGATGATGATTATTGTTGAATGGTGCCTTCAAAGACTTTGAGGGCTTCTTGAATGAGAGGATCCTGATAAAATGAGTCTTCCTCCTGTGGCGATTCCTCCTCGTGCTTTGGGGGGTCGGAAGCGGGTTGTTCAGCAGTCTCTGGCTCGGCGTCTGGTGCCGGTGCGATTGGTGCAGCCTCCTCGGGAGCCTCCTCAATCAATGCATCGAGACTTTTCTTCTCCTTGGGCGCGGGGGTGTCAGTGTGGTTTTCCGCGGCATTTTTGCCGGCTGTGGAGGGTGTGGGGTCTTGGGTTTTTTTCTCAGCGGGAGGGTTGACAGGCTTGGCTGCGGCGGCGGGGCTGTCTGTCTCGGGATGATCCATGGAGAGGGATTGAGCTCCGGCCAATGCCTTGATTACATCACTGATACGCGCATCGTTGAGGGATTGAATCGCCTTGATGATGCCGATTTCAAAGTGAAGACGCTTGTTTGCAGCCCATTTCATCCGCCCCTCGGAATCAGCCAACACATCGATTAGATTGAGAATGCGATCGGTTTGAACACCCTCGGAGGCCGTGACCAGCGGGTCCCATAGCTCCTCTGGAAAGCCCTCGTTGCCTGCGGTGGGGTCAAGTCTGCACACGAGCAGGGCTCTCAGGCAGCCGATGAGCTCACCAAGCAGCTGGGAGAGTTCTTTGCCGCATTCGGCCTGTTGATGAACGAGCTCCAGTGCAGCGGGGCTGTCTTTGGTCAGAATGCTGGTAGCCAGACCGGCAACAGTCTCCCGCGAGGTGAAGCCAAAGATCTCGAGGACATTTTGTTCGGTGATGCTCTCACCGCAGAAGGCGACGAGCTGATCGAGCATGGATTGGGCATCCCGCATACCTCCGTCAGCACCCTTGGCAATCGCCCATGCTGCAGGGTCGTCCAAGTGAACGCCTTCCTCGCTGGAAATGTACTGAAGGTGTTTTGCGATTGTTTCAGTGGGAATGGGGCGCAGATCAAAGCGCTGGCAACGCGATATGATGGTTGGCAGGATTTTGTTGGGTTCGGTGGTGGCAAAGATAAACTTAACGTGTTCCGGAGGCTCCTCGAGGGTTTTAAGCAGGGCATTGAATGCCGCCGAAGTCAGCATGTGCACCTCGTCAATGTAGTAGATTTTGAATTTACCCTGAGTGGGGGTAAACTGAACGTTTTCCCGGATGTCCCGGATGTTGTCCACGCTGTTATTGGAGGCTCCGTCAATTTCGATGACGTCCAGCGAGGTTCCATTGCCAATCTCCTCACACACCGGATCGTCCGGGTCGAAGTCAATGCTCGGCCCCCCGGGGCAGTTGAGGGCCTTGGCGAGAATACGCGCAGTGGTGGTTTTTCCGGTTCCCCGGGGACCGACAAACAACCAGGCATGGGCAAGCCGGTCCCGCTCGATGGCGTTGCGAAGCGTGGAGATTACATGGTCCTGGCCGAGGACATCGGCAAACGTTCTCGGGCGGTATTTTCTGGCAAAAACCTGATAACTCACGCAGCCAATCTAGGGGGGAGGGAAAATTTATCAATGCAGATCTGAGGCTCTTTTTGATAGTGGGGGTATGGATTGATGGGATTGTTTGAGAGGATTGGGGGTTGATCTCGCCCTCCATGTCGGGTATTGCGCCACTGCGACTTCATTGCGCTTTGTTTATGAGTGACTTTACCCCATTCCGAGAAAAGATGGAGGCGGCTGCGGTTGCCGAAGCTGCGATCCGGGCTTTTGAGCGTAATTACCAGGCTCTGCTGCGTCAGGAGAGCGGGTTGATCCCCGAGGAGAGTATCAGTCCGTGTGATGCATTGCCGCAGCTTGATGACTTATCCCCCGGCACTGAGGTTTTTGATCCGGCATTGCTTGATCAGACAGTGGTGATCAAACTCAATGGCGGTCTGGGCACAAGCATGGGCCTGCAGAAGGCAAAGAGTTTGCTACCCGTGAAGGGGCAGGTGACTTTCCTCGATCTTATCGCCCAGCAGATTTTGCATTTGCGTGAGCAGACGGGAGCCAATGTCCGTTTCCTGCTCATGAACAGCTTCAGTACGAGTGCCGATACGCTCGAACACATGGAAGCTTACGCTGAAGATGGCTTGTCCGGTGCAGAGACCATTGAGCTGATGCAAAACCAAATTCCCAAAATTGATGCCAAGACGCTGGCGCCTGTGAGCTGGGAAAAAAACGTCTCTAATG
>CAYXEC010000028.1:0-23862 GCA_964463855.1 uncultured Verrucomicrobiales bacterium
ATAGGATACCTCATAGCCGAGGGATTCATCGCGGTGCAAGCCGGGCATATGCAAAAAATTGAAGAGCTGGCAAAAAACCTCTCAAGCTATAGCCGCGCGCTGGGCGCGGGCGAGCGAGTCAACAGGCATGCTGCCAGCTTGCTGGAAAATGCCCGCAAAAACAATTTTGAGGCTTTGAAAAAGGAGCTCACAGCCACCCAGCGCGACGTCGAGACTGACCTTATTCACCTCAGGGATGTTGATCTCGCACATCTGATCTCTCTTGGCGGCTGGATCCGCGCCCTCGAGGTCAGTTCACACGCGGTGGTGAAAAAATATTCCAATGAGCGGGCCAGGCTTCTTTATCGAGAGGATATTGCTGACTATTACGAGAGCTCCATTGGATCCTTGGATCCGCGTGTATCGGAGCGCGATGACATGAAGAAAATGCGTGAGATCATCTCAGATTTGCGCACGGCCATGCTTCTCAGTGGTGATGCTGAGCCCACGGAGGAAGGGGTGAGGGATATTGCTGCCGCGGCGAAAAAGCTCTCATCGCTCGCGGTGCAGCGTCGCTGATCACGCAGCTGACTGGGCCTCGCGCTCAAAAAAATCAATCCGTCCCTTGACTTCGAGAGCTCATCAAAGGCATATCGAGAGCACACATTTCTTTGCGGTATACACCTAGCTGGGCGCCCTCATCCATTATCTAAACCTTATTTGACATGATCATCTGGACTACACTTGTTGCCATTCTCAAAATCCTCGGTTCCCTCGGAATTTTCCTCTACGGGATGAAGATCATGTCCGAGGGTATTCAGAAGGCCGCAGGAAGCCGCATGCGCTACGCCCTTGCCACCATGACCCATAACAGGGTTAGCTCGGTATTTACCGGTTTTTTCACCACCGCTCTGGTGCAATCATCATCCGCAACCACGGTACTGGTCGTGAGCTTTGTCAACGCGGGGCTTCTCACCCTGGTGGAATCCATCGGTGTCATTATGGGGGCAAATCTGGGCACTACCATTACGGCTTGGCTGGTGGCCTGGATAGGCAAGTTCAGTATTTCCGCCATCACCCTGCCCATCATCGGGGTTGGCTTACCCCTCTTTTTCATTGGCAAGGAAAAGATCAAGGCGAGTGGAGAGACGTTAATTGGCTTCGGCCTGCTCTTCACCGGCCTTGCTTACCTTAAGAAATCGGTTCCCGACCTCAAAGGAGATGTCAAAGAAAATGAGGCGTTGCAGCACACCATGCAGAACATCATCGATGCCATTAACAGCACCGGTTTTGGTTCACCCGTCCTGTTCCTCATTGCCGGTATTCTATTAACTCTCATCGTTCAATCATCCTCCGCGGCCATGGCCATCACCATTACCTGTGCTTGGAACGGCTGGTTTGGCAGTGATCCCTACGAGGCGTTCAAGATTTCCGCAGCAGTCGTATTAGGTGAGAATATAGGAACCACTGTCACAGCCTGGCTGGCATCCATCGGGACCAACGTTAGCGCCAAGCGGGCTGCACGTGCCCACTTCCTCTTCAATGTAATTGGAACCATCTGGGCCATGGCGCTGTTGTGGCTAATCACGCCTATCGTCTGGAACATGGTCGATCATTTCCCCAAAGACATCGTGGAGATTAAAACAGCTAAGGGAGATGCTGGTAACAGCCTGACGATTGTGGCTTTTGCCGTCGCCCTGTTCCATACGACCTTTAATTTACTGAATATCCTACTGCTGGTTTGGTTTGTTCCCCAAATTGCTCGTGTTGTTCAAAAATGGGTCAAGGATCCTACCGAGGAGGAAAAGCCATCACACCTCCGCTACATTTCGCAGAATCTGGTCGACCTCGGCGAGCTCAACATTGCCGAGGCTGAGGATGCTATTCGTAAAATGTCCCGCCTGTGCGTTAAGATGTTCGATGGATTCATTGATGTCCTTGAGAACCCCAAGACAGACATGTCTGAGCAAGTCAGCTCCTTGAAAAAAATCGAGGATGAATCTGACATTCTGCTTCAGGAAATCACGGAGTATCTCGTGCGCTGTTCCTCAAAGGACATCGGCCCCGCCAATGCCAGTAAAATTGCCCACATGCTTCGCATCACTCAGGAAATCGAGGAGTGTGTCGATTGTATCTATCGTCTGGTGAAACTCAACGAGCGGCGCTACAAGAAGGACAGGCAATTCAGTTCTGAGCAGCAGGAGGCCATTCGTGAATTTGCTGGAAGTATTTCCCAGTTCATTACCTTCGCCGATCAACACCTTCTTGCCCGGATATCGGCAGAGGATATGGCCAAGGCAGAGGTAATGAACAAGACATCCATTGCTATGCGTAAAAAATTCAACAAGAGCGCCATGAAGCGCATGTCTGAAGGCAATGTCAAAATTGAGATGCTCAACATCGATATCAACAACCACTTTGAGGCAGCTTCAAACCATGTTCTTCATGTGGTTGAAACCAGCATGGTCATGCACGAGGAATAGTCATTTCCCACTGGTCCGGACAATCTGCTCCCATCTGGTCTGATCAGATTTTTCCAAATCAGCCCCTGCTGCCGCAACATGCCAGCAGGGGTTTTTGCATGCATGGATGCTTCTTTGAGAATCAATGCACTGAGGCATTGTGGTCCTCTTCTTTGACGAGAATCCTTAACCCGTCCTCTCCGGTAACCACGATACTCTTGCCCTCTTCGATGAACCCATTGCTTGCGCTCACATCGAGAAGCCTGCCGTTGAAATCCCCCTTGCCGGCTGGACGAAGATCGGTCATGGCGACTCCACGCAAACCCACATGCTCACCCGTACCCCCGGACACCGAGTCCTCACCCGTGGAGTCACCACGAGCAAGAACCTTGTTCATAACCAAACGATCAAACAGTGGGGCATTGGGCAAGTATCGCATCATGAGCATGAGCAGTACGGACGAACCCAGCAGCCCTATGGCCAGATTGAGCGCCGGCCGGTTAATAAAATCCAGTGCGCCCGCAGCATCCCAACCACGGATGGCATTATCCTCGAAGGCAAAGCCGTCGACCATGGCAAGAAACAGGGTGCCAAGAACCAACAGACCTCCTACCACCCCGGGCAAAATCATGCCCGGCAGAATAAAAATCTCAAACACGAGGAGGATCACCCCCAGTAAGAACAGCAGCATGAGACCATAGCCAGCCATGTTTCCGGCCGCATAGTTGCCAAAGAAAAAGAGCGCAAAGGAAAGCAGGGATATTCCACCGCCTATGCCAAATCCGGGGGTCTTCATTTCCAAATAAGCCCCGCCTACGCCAATGAGAATGAGAATACCCGAAAAAGCCGCCACCCAGTAGGCGAATTTTTCCATTCCGGTGGGTTCTGCGGAGATGAGCTCAGCGTCGGCGAGCCCTTCACCGGCGAGTAATTCATCGATATTTTCGACAATTCCCTTCGCCAAAAGCGGTTTGCCCTGAAAAATCATCACGGCCTCATCCGCGGTGAGGGACAGGAGTTCCCCCTCCTCGACCTGGATCTCGCCAAAGTCGTAATACTCGTCTGTGATCATCATTGCCCGAATCACGTCGGGATTGCGCCCTTTGCTTTTGGCGACGGCACGCACGAAAGCATTGAAGGCCGATTCGATCTTTGCCCTCATGATTTCCGGTATTTCAGCACCGGTCCCGCTGACAATGGCCGCTGCCCCTATCGTGGAAACCGGATGCATGTAAATGGCATCGGTTCCGGCGGCCACCAGGGCTCCGGCGCTCAAGGCCTTCTGATTAACAAATGCGTAAGAAGGCACTTTGATTTTTTGCATATCGACCATGATCAGCTCAGCTGTGTCGAAAGCCAGTCCACCAGGTGTATCAATGTCAAACACCACAGCACGGGCTTGTTCCTCGTTAACGCGCTTGATGACCCGCCTCCAGAACTTGAACGCCTGTTTGTTGACGAGATCCTTCTCACCTACCTTGATCACCACAACCTTACCACTGAATGAAGCTTCATCGGACCTGCCAAAGACCCTTTTTTGCAGCTTTTCCTCCGACTTGAGGCTCTCAACTGAGGTTTTGTCGGTATTTTTTGCCTGTTCGGGCGCCAGGTCCTGGGAATTTGAATTTTCCGCAGAATCCGCCTTTTGCCCGTCTGGAAAAGAATCCTGAGCCAAAACAAAGGCTCCGAGGTGTAAAAGCAGGCCCATTACAAGTATAGAAGTGGTTCTCATGGCCTCATTCATAGCACAAAGCCCTCAAAACGACACCGCAAATTAACAACAGCATGGCGCCCAAAGCCCCGGTGCGACAGGGGGAAATACCTTCAAATAGGCAAAAAAACGATTGCATTACGCTGCCGCTTGCTCTTTATTCCCGCCCCCGCGAGCTAGAAATCGCCGTAGGTCCTCCGTCAATTAGCCAACTGTCAAATCTTGACGACCCGCTGACCCCGCTCGCCGGAGGGTAACCCGGTAACCCAATTAAAGCCATGTCAGAAGACACATCAAACAACACAGAAACGACAGAAGCCACCGAGGAAGAAGAAGATACCGCATTCAAGTTGGATCGCTTCGAACTTCCCAATCGCTTAACCAAGAACGAAGACACCGAAACCGACACCTATGCCCAGTTTGTTGCTGAGCCCTTCGAAGGTGGTTACGGTCACACCATCGGCAACTCATTGCGCCGTGTATTGCTCTCATCCCTCGAGGGTGCTGCCATCACTTCAGTGCGCATCGCCGGGGTCCAACACGAATTTTCCAGCCTTCCCGGCTGTGTTGAAGATGTCACCGACATCATTCTCAACCTCAAGAAGGTCAAATTCAAGCATCATGGCAAAGAGCCTCGCGTACTCACGATCAAGTGTGAGAAAGAGGGTCAAGTTACCGCTGCTGACATTCAGGAGGACACCATGTATGAGGTGGTCAACAAAGACCAGTTAATCTGCACGCTGGACCGCAAGGTCAAGTTCGACTGCGAATTTGAAGTCAAGGTCGGCCGCGGATTCAACACAGGTGACGAAAACAAGCGCAAGGACATGCCTATCGGCGTCATCGCCATCGATTCGATCTTTTCACCAGTCGTACGCGTCAAGTATGGCGTGGAAGCAACCCGTGTTGGCCAGATGACCGACTTCGACAAACTGGTTCTGGACATCTGGACTGATGGTCGTGTCGATCCATCCGATGCCCTTCTCCAGGCCTCCGCCATTCTCCGTCATCACTTGGATGTGTTTGTCAACTATGACGAAAATGCAGTGGACTTCGAGGAAGCTCCCGCTGAGCAGAGCGAGGAAAACGCAGCACTCAAGAAGCTACTCAACATGAGTGTGAATGAAATTGAACTCTCCGTGCGTGCAGCCAACTGTCTTAATAACGCCAATATCACGACAGTGGGTCAGCTTGCCACGAAAACCGAAGCAGAGATGCTCAAGTATCGCAACTTTGGTAAGAAGTCACTCAACGAGATCAAGGAGAAACTCGTCGAACTTGGCCTTGGCCTTGGTATGAACATCGATCCGTCCCTACTCACAGGAGCACTGCCCTCTGTGGCAGCTCCTCGCCTGGGTGGAGATGATGAGGCACCTGTTGGACTTGCCGACCTCATCGCCCAAAACCTCAACGACTAAAGACCAGTACCATGAGACACAGAAAAAAAACGGTCAAGTTACAGCGTGATAGCGCTCATCGCCGCGCACTGCTGGCCAATCTTGCCTGCAGCCTTATCGAGCATGGTCGCATTCGCACCACTCTGGCAAAGGCCAAGGCATTGCGCCCTGTCGCAGAAAAGATGGTCACATTGGCCAAGCGGGGTGACCTGCATGCCCGCCGTCAGGCTGTCGCCTTCCTGCGCCAAAAGGACTCCGTCAAAAAACTTTTTGATCAGGTCGGTCCAGCATGCGAAAGCCGGCAAGGTGGTTACTGCCGAATCACTAAGCTCGGGCCCCGCGCCAGTGACTCTGCACCAATGGCCTATATCGAGTGGACTGATGTGGAGGAAATGGCCTTGGCCAAGAACGCAGGAGAGGAAGAATAAGTGAACCATCGTGGCGTGATGCCATTTGACCAGGTTGATTACTGATTCCTAACCAATCTACTACTTAAAATAAACAAAAGCATGTATTGGAGACAATACATGCTTTTTTGTATTCGGATTCCAGATCCGGAAAAAATACATGCTTTTTTCATTTGCATAGGTATATTGAATGGCTTAACGAATCTTTGGACTTTTTTATACAACTCGTTGTAATTGAATTCTTCCATACTACCACACACTATGAAATCCAGGAAAAATCTGACACGCTTCACCTACGAAACCACTGCTTTCCAAGGTTGGCGTCTATGCTTAAGTCGAACGGGAACTACTTTCACCAAGTACTTCTCCGACAAGAGATACGGTGGCGAGCGAAAAGCACTGAAAGCAGCCGAATCTTCCCTCAAGGACCTCAAGGATTTGTTTGACAAATCCCGCAAGGTGAACAACAAGCTCAGCAAGAGCACTATTACCAAAGCGCACAAGCTGCTTAAATCAGCCTAGAATAGGCTGCGCAGCATGCTCATCCCGTCACACTATCACAAAAGCAGGCAGTTTTATCTGCCTGCTTTTTTTTGCCATCCCATCCTTGTATGATAGCCTCAAACCAGTGAAAGACATCGAGTTCTACAACCGCTACAGCGGACAAACCGAAAAGGAGTTGGTCTATGGAGAGCCTTTTCTCAAGTGGGCATATGGTAACCCACTGGGCAAGATCGCCTTGCATGGCTTCATTAAACGTGCCGCATTCTCCAAGTGGTACGGCAGGCGGATGGACAGCAAGCGCTCCAGATCAAAAATAGAGCCTTTCATCAGTGATTATGGGCTCGATATCGAGGAATTTGCCCATGGAGCTGAGAGCTTTAGCTCTTTCAACGATTTTTTCTATCGCAAACTCAAGACAAGCGCTCGCCCAGTCTCAGAGGATCCGATCGTGTTCCCGGCGGATGGCAGGCACCTTGCCTTTGCCAATATTGACAAAATCAACGGCTTTTTTGTCAAAGGCCAGACTTTTGATATACATCAACTCATTGCCGACGACAAACTCTCGGCACGTTATGCCGGAGGGTCTTTACTCCTCTCCCGGCTTTGTCCCGTCGACTACCATCGCTTCCACTTTCCTGTGACTGGCAAGGTCTCATCAACACGCCTGATTAATGGCCCCCTGTTCTCAGTCTCACCCATTGCCCTGAAGCGCAAGCTCAGCTATCTTTGGCAAAATAAGCGCACCCTGACAACCATCCAAACAGCCACGATGGGGCAGGTTCTCATGCTCGAAATTGGCGCAACCTGTGTCGGCAGCATTCAGCAAACCTATACTCCCGGGCAAACAGTTCAGAAAGGGGATGAGAAAGGTTACTTTGCCTTTGGCGGCTCATCAACTATCGTCATCTTCGAGCCTGACACCGTCCGGTTTAGCGACGACCTTTCCAACAACTCCCAACATCAAATCGAGACCTATGCCCGCATGGGAGACTCCATGGGCAACCTCATATAGGCTGCTCTAGTGCGACTGGAAATGCTGCCAACCATGGATCTCCTGACCACTTGTCCCATCTGCATGGGTCAACTCTCCCACCACTGTTAGCAGCAGATCTGGAAATTGCTTCTCCCATGCAGACTGCAGTCTGCCCACAGTCCTGGGTGAAACACTAAATAACAATTCATAATCCTCCCCATCGGCAAGCGCCTGGGACACATCGCACCCTTTGTTGCGAGGCAGGGCTTTCTCATGGAGCACGTAGCCGCAGTTACTCGCGGCAGCCAAACGCGGCAGGTCACAACCCAGACCATCCGAGAGATCCATCATGGAGCGAAGGCGAAAATGTTTGCTTAACCAGCGCGCCTCCTCAAGTCGGGGCTGGAACGCTAGGTGCTTGCCAGCAAGTGAACCACCCAGTCGTCCGGTCACCAAAACCAAATCCCCTGCCCTTCCACCACCCCTCATAATACACCTCGGTTTTTCCACCCAACCCGTGCCCGCCACTGAAATGACGGCTGCCGCCCCGTCTGGCACGGCACTTGTCTCTCCACCGCATATGGCAGCACCATAGGCAGAGGCGCACTTCTGCATTCCTTCATAGAGCTTTTCCAAATATTGAATCGATTGCTTCGCCGGCATGGCGATCGTTACCAGCAGGTGACCCGGCATACCCCCCATCGCAGCAAAATCACTAATCACCCGGGCAATCGCCTTCCAACCAACTTTATCAGCAGGCGTCTCCGGCAGGTAATGAATGCCTTCAACAATACAATCCGTCTTGAGAAGCTGATACCGGCCCCTCTGACCCAAATCCACCACTGCACAATCATCTCCCGGCCCAGCTACAATGCGCCCGGCTTCAGGGCAATCACCGTCCAGCTGCTCAATGAGCCGCTTCACGATGGCATCTTCTCCTATCTCGCCCAATCGATTCATCAGTTTCTCTGCACTTTTAAAGTCCAAGGGAATTCAAAACCATTTCCCTTCAAATTGTGAGAACAATTGCTGTAAATTTGACGATTTTACAGCATAATAGTTGCGTGACCCGTGGTCTCAGTCATCTCCGTGTCTTTTTGATCCTGCTTGCCATGACAGCATGGGCTGCTGCCAGCACCCCTGCGTCCGTATCGGACAATCTCGACAAGAATCCTGCCTATCAGGCGGGCTCAAAGGCAATGGCCGATCAGCTTTATGGAGTTGCCGTGACAAAGTTCCGCCTCGCTCTGGAGGATCCGGGTCTTTCTGAGGAGTCGAAACCTTATGTGCAAATGGCACTTGTCGAATCGCTCGTCCGTTCAAGTTCCCAGCTCCAAGGTGACACCCAGCTAGCCAGCGAGGCACTCACCCTGCTCAGCGAGGATGCCCTTACCCGGCAAACCTCTGCCCCTCTATGGAAGGCTGAAGCCCTTGCTGCGCAAGGTCTCTACAAGGAGGCAGAGGAAGCACTCGCCGAGATACCGGCCACTCATTCAAATTACAGCGAAATCCAGCTCACACGCGCGCGCATCCTACTCGCTCTGGGACGCACGACTGACGCCCTCGAAATTCTCATCAAAACCAGTCAGTCCAGTTCCACGACCATCAGCAATGCAGCCAAGCTTCTTGCCTGTGAGATTCACATCAATCTTGGCAATCACGAGAGCGCTGCCGCTACACTGGAAAAAATCGACGGGCAACTTCCCGCAGCGGCAAAGTTCAAAGAGTATCTTCAGGCTCTTCTTTCCCTCTCAGAGGGTAAGTCTGCAGAGGCCGCAAGCCGTTTCCAGTCCCTTGTCACCGCGCCTGAAAACCTCTCCGAGCAAATCTTTCATTCGTGTATTCTAGGCAAAGCAGATGCTCAGGCAGCAAACCGGCAAATTGATGATGCGATTACCACTCTGCAAAATTTCATCGATGAATATCCCGATTCTGCCGTCCT
Organism: uncultured Verrucomicrobiales bacterium; assembly: GCA_964463855.1. Taxonomy (GTDB): domain Bacteria; phylum Verrucomicrobiota; class Verrucomicrobiia; order Verrucomicrobiales; family Akkermansiaceae; genus Oceaniferula. Next base: position 9,376 of record CAYXEC010000028.1, read on the forward strand.
TCATGCCGCATTCGATCGTCTGGCTGCCATTCTTCCAGACGACCTGGATGATGAATCTCCCATTCTCAACAAGCTGCAAGAGTGGAGTGGAGATCTGCCCGGCCCGATTCACTCCCTCTATGTCGGAGGTGAAAGTGTCAGTGCCTTGCTTCCCCACGAGCCCAAGGCCTCGATGCATGACGATCTCGTCAGCCTTGCTGTTTACCACAGAGCCTTGCTGCTGACGCGCAGTGCGGATCCACAAAAGCATGAACTTGCCATGGCATTGCTTGCCAGGTTGCGCTGTCAACATGCGTCCAGCAGTTCATTGCCAAGCGAGCTTTATCTCAAACTTTCTTCAGCGTCGCTTCTGGATACCGCATATCTTCACCTCAAGAAAAACCAGCCCGCAGAGGCGACCTTCACTCTCTCGGTGATGGAAAAAGTGGCTTTCTCACCGCGTTTGCGTGACGAGGCAAGCTTTCTACGCGGCTTGTTACTCGCAGAGCAAAACAATCCCCAGGAGGCGCTGGGTGCCTTCAATTACGCCAGAGAATCAAGCTCGGAGGACATCTCAAAGATCTCCAGCATCAATGCCGCGATGATGGCGCTAAAAAGCAGTGACCTTAGCACCTTTGAAAATATTGCAACAACTGCCCAGGACGACTTCATACGCACATCTCTCCATCTGGAACGAGCCCTCTGGAAGTGCAGTCAAAACCAACCCGAGGGCCCTCCCGATCTGGAGTCATTCATCGTCAACAACTCAGGCCACCCTCGTGAAAACGAGGCTCGTCTCGCACTCGCTGCGGCATCTGTTATGATATCCCCCATCGATGTGGATATGGCCAGAGCGCAAATCGAGATCATTGCACCTCGTCTGACTGATGCCCAGAATCAATACAAGATGACCAAAATCCTCATACGAGCCGAGGAGCTTGCTCAGGATTGGGAAGCAGCAGCCAAGGCGGCTGAAAAGTTCATCGCCAACTTCGGTGACGACCCCAATATTGCTTACCTTCAGCTCAAACTGGGTGAAGCCTATTTCCATAATGAGGAGTATAACAAGGCAAGGCGCATTCTGCAGGATATTCCTGAGAAATTCCCCGAAAGCCCCTTTGCTCCCTACGCAAGTTTCCAGGCGGCAATGTCCGCGAGACTGGGGGGAACTCCTCAATCACGCGAGGAATGCATTGAGATGTTCCAAAAAATCATTGAGAGTAATAACACCCATCTCGCCGAGGAATCCCGTATCCAGCAAGGCCGCGTTCTCATCGATCTTCGCCGTTATCAGGAAGCCGAGGACTGCCTCTCTCCATTAATCGACCAAGACACGGTATCCGCCTCGTTGCGCCGCTCTGCAGGAGTATTGATGGCCGACTGCCTTCACCGACAAGGCCCGGCAGACAATGCTAAATACGATGAGGCCATCGGGATCTACAACCGGCTTCTGGCAGACAAGGAATTACCCACCGCCTGGAAAAACCGGCTTCACTACTTGCGTGGTCAGACCTATGAAAGCATGTCGATGCCGGGTGCCGCCTTTGGCTCCTACTATGACGTCATTGTAGAAAGCCCGTCTGAGACCGATCAGCTCCACGATGAGGAGTGGTTGTGGTTTTACCGCTGTGGGTTCAAAGCTCTTTCCATGCTCGAGAGGGAGAAACGTTGGACTGCGGCTGTCAAGCTGGCAAGGCGTATTGCATCCTTTGACGGGCCACGTGCCGAAGAAGCAACAAAGCGCGCCAACAGCCTGGCAATCAAACACATGATCTGGGAGGATGCCCAACCCACGATCGAGCCATAGCAGCTCATTGAAAAAACCATCCCTGAACACCCAACATCCCTTTTGCTCATGCGCACTGCCGTCTATGCAGGGTCCTTTGACCCGCTCACCAATGGTCATCTATGGATGATAGAAAAAGGACTCGAAATGTTTGACCGTCTCTATGTGGCCATTGGTAGCAACCCGGCAAAATCCTACACATTTACTGTGGAGCAGCGCCTACAACTACTCAGAGAGTCCATTCCCTCCTGCGATCGCCTGACTATTTCAGAGTTCAAAAATCACTATCTGGTCAATTACGCCCTCAGTGTTGAGGCCCAGTATATTCTGCGCGGCATCAGGTCATCAGAAGACTACGAGTATGAACGCGTTATGCGTCACATCAATGCCGATATGGCCCCCAGTATCACCACCACCTTTCTGATGCCTCCACGTGACATCGCCGAACTTTCCTCCAGCATGGTCAAGGGCTTGATTGGCCCGGAGGGCTGGGAAGAGTCGGTGAAACGGTATGTTCCACCACCCGTGTTCCTTGGCCTCAAAGAGATGAATTCCTAAGGCAGCCAATCGTTGCATCACTAACGCCCATTTCCCATGAGTTTCTGGACAGAAACAGACTTTTTTCAATCATTGCGGCAGCTTGTCGATGACACACAAGACTACTGGCAGTGGAGTGCTGTGGCCCTGTGCCTGACCGGAGCTGTCGGAATTTCATACATACTGCGAAAAAAGGTTTTTCATCACGGCTCCCAGTGCCATGTGGTGATCACTCGCTTCTTCAATCCCGGCAAACAGATCAGCCTTATCCCTGCGATATTCTGTATTCTTCTCTGGATCACCTGGGCAGCACGAAGCCAATGGTCCAACCAGCTTGTTTTAGAGGGAGGTGATTCCATACCCTCGAATTTTATTTTCACAGCCGCCCTCCTTGTATCGGCCCTTGTCATCTATCAGCTTGCCAACGCGGTATCAAAAGGACGCTCCGCACCCAAGTTTCTCGGCGGCACCATGCTCGTGCTTTTCACCCTCCAGCTCTTTGGCTGGCTTGAGCCTCTGAGTAAGGCTCTTCGAAGCATTAAACTCCCGCTTGGAAGCATTGAACTCAATCTATGGGAAATGCTCTCAGCCATTGCAGCTCTCTTCGTGCTGCTATGGCTTGTGAGCCTCTCAATACGTTTCATTGACAGCATTCTCAAGCCGCGCACAGACATACCACCGTCAATCAAAGTGCTTATCGGCAAGGGCTCAAGACTGACCCTATACATCATTGCCGTCGTCGGCGCACTCAAGATCGGGGGTGTTCCACTTGGGGGTCTGGCTATCTTCTCCGGTGCCCTCGGTCTGGGTCTCGGTTTTGGACTTCAGAAAGTCATCTCCAACCTCGTGGCGGGCGTTATCATGCTGCTCGACAAGTCCATCAAACCGGGTGACGTCATCGAGATAGAAGGCACCTTTGGATGGATCAACTCACTGCGCTCGCGCTACATCTCTGTAATCACCCGTGACCGCAAGGAAATCCTCATTCCCAACGAGGATTTCATCACCAACAAGGTCATCAACTGGTCTTTTACTGACCGTGTGGTCCGCATCAGGGCTGATGTTGGAGTTTCCTACTCCACAGATGTGCCCGAGGCTCTACGAATTTGTAAAGAGGCCGCCATGGGAATACCCAGAGTGCTCTCCAATCCTGAGCCTACCTGCTTGCTCAAGGAGTTTGGCGACTCGTCGATCAATTTGCAAATACGCTTCTGGATCGACGATGCACCTCAGGGAGTGAGCAACGTGCGTTCCGAAGTGTTGCTTGCCGTATGGAAGGCTTTTCGAGAGCATAATATCGAAATTCCTTTTCCCCAGAGGGATATTCACATCAAATCCGATCATTTTACTCGAGTCTCGAACGACTTTGCCCAAGATTAGCCATCCTACAACATGTCAGCACTCACATTACACCCAATCGACGAAATCATAGCTGAAATCGCAGCTGGCAACATGGTTATTGTCGTTGATGACCCGGACCGGGAAAACGAAGCTGATCTTGTAGCTGCGGCAGCCAAGGTCACACCCGAGATGATTGCATTCATGGCAAACCATGGCCGGGGACTCATCTGTGCACCCATCACAGCTGCGCGTGCCCATGAATTGGACCTGCCCCCGATGACTCGACGCAACAGTGAATCCCAAAAAACAGCTTTCACCATCTCCGTTGACGCTGCTGAAGGGATCACCACAGGCATTTCTGCCAGCGACAGGGCCAAGACTATCCGGCTACTCGCAGCAGAAGAGACCGATCCGAATGTCCTGGTCCAACCCGGGCATATTTTTCCGCTGCAAGCAGCACATGGCGGGGTGCTCAGGCGTGCTGGTCATACAGAAGCATCCATCGACCTCGCCCGCCTCGCTGGCTTGCCAGAGGCCGGCGTGATATGTGAAATCATGAATGAAGATGGGTCCATGGCGCGCTCTGGCGATCTTGGAAAATACCAACAAAAACGCAATCTCAACGCATGCACCATTGCCGATATCATCCAAGCCCGGAGACCCTCGGTAGATGTGGTTCGCCGGGCTGAAACCATCTCCATGCCAACCGATTACGGGGAATTCGATTGCCACCTCTATTACGTAGATCACTCTGATGAGGGCAACACAGCTCATCACCTTGCCTTTACCAGGGGGGAAATCTCACCGGACAACCCCACACTGGTTCGCGTTCATTCCGAGTGTCTTACTGGTGATGTTTTCCACTCCAAGCGCTGTGATTGCGGAGCCCAGCTTGATGCAGCCATGAAACAAATCGCCCTGGAAGGAGGTGTTTTACTTTATCTGCGCCAAGAGGGTCGCGGGATTGGATTGCCCGCAAAAATCCATGCCTACAAGCTGCAGGAGCAAGGTTTGGATACCATCGAAGCCAATGAAAAGTTAGGCTATAAATCTGATTTGCGAGATTACGGCATGGGAGCCCAGATACTGCATGACCTTGGTGTGAGGAAAATCAAACTACTTACCAACAACCCGAAAAAAATCATTGGGCTTGAGGGTTACAATTTGGAGATTACCCAACAAGTGCCGTTGAGTGTGCCGTCAAACCCTCACAACGAAAAATATCTCCAGACCAAAAAAGACCGCATGGGCCACACCTTGTAATGCGCAAAAAACAAGAGGCTGAAAGATCCGGTTGGCAAAGCTTGGCTTAGGCGGCATTTTGCTCTGCTACAAAAGGAGGTATGGAGCAACCAATGGCATCTGCCGTGGCGCGCAGTAGCTCGGCTTCACGGCTGGCTATGACACCGTCATGCATCACGGCCAGGCCTAGGATACGCAGCAGCTGTTTCTTAACCAGCGGTGTGGCGTGATCGAACTTATCCAGCGCCTGCCCGATGGACCCAAGGCCGCATTCAGACGCGGAAGCCATCTCCATTTCCCAATCCCACTCGGCAACTGCTGACTCATACGCACTGCTCATCTGCTCTTCCCCACCGAGTGCAGCCATGGTTGTCACCAGAATATTTGCCTCATTGGCCAAATTCTCCAGCTTACGGTATTTGATTCCAGCCATGGAACCATTGCGAAAATGCGAACCAAGATGACGCTCAACGATGCGCTGCAGCATGAATTCAAATAAATCCACCTGTCCGTCACTGGCAATCAGCCACCTGGTGATCTCTAAAAAGCGATCATACTCGGGCAACGACAAACGTCTCAGTGCAGGAATGGAAAGATCGACCAGGGCAACTTTTCGTGATGAGTCTAACTCAGAGAGCTCGTGATTCCAGCGTAGGGCGAGTTTGCCGGCATCATGACCCAAGCCATTCCCGATGAAGATGATTTCCTCTTTACGTAGTTGCTGATCTTCAGCCAATAAAAGACCAAAAACCAATGCCTGTGCCTGCTCGTAGTCATGGCATGCATGCAGCCACTCCTCATTCAGGCCCCCATACAAGAGATGCCCCACATGCGCGCTAATCTGGGATGGCTCACCAAGATGATCGATCTGCTCACGGGAAATGGCCGGCTGCTCAAGACCGGTCGATGCACTGAGACCACTCACCCTTGCATCCTGGCGTTCAGGTCCGGCACCCCTTGCCTCTGCCACATCGGGAGCCCCGGATTCCAAGAACTCGCCATCCCAGTTTTTCTCGATGGCCTTGATCCTGACGTGAAGTGGTGGATGGGTAGCCAGGCCATAGCTAAACATTCCCCCGTCTGCAAAAAACAAGTGACCAGCCTCGGCAGCTTTTGGCGCCTGGATTCTTGATCCTTGCCCCTGCCCTCCAATTTTTTTCAATGCACCAGCTATACCACTCGGGTCACGGGTGAACTGTACTGCAGAGGCATCGGCGAGAAACTCACGCTGCCGGGAGATAGCCGCTTGAATGAGCCGTCCAAAGAAAACACCGATGCTACCCACCACCAGCAATGCAATACCGGCTAACACAATCACAACAACTATTCCTACCCCGCCCTCTCTATTGTTTGAGCTGCGCAATCGCATGAAACGCAAGGTTTGAAACAGCATGCGTCCTATCATGGAGATCATCATGATGCCAAACAAGAGACCGGTAAGCTTCATATTGAGCCTCATGTCGCCATTGAGGATATGGCTGAACTCATGTGCCACCACCCCCTGGAGCTCTGATCTACTGAGCCTTTGGAGACATCCTCTCGTCACTGCCACGACTGCGTTCGCTGGCTCGGTTCCTGCGGCAAAGGCGTTGATTGCAAGCTCATCATCCATGATCCATATACCGGGCACAGGAACCCCCGAAGCAATTGCCATTTCCTCCACCACGTTAACCAGCCGGCGCTCATCGGCATCGCTGGTGTGTGGATCCACCTCCCTCGCACCCATGTCCCTGGCGACCACCGCACCTCCGCCCCTGAGCTGCATGGTTTTGACCAGGCTTCCTGTGCCCATGACCCCACCTGTGCCGAGTGCGGTAAGCGCAAACACCCCAGGCATCCACGGGTTCACAGGCGTCCCCAGATAAAGCATGGCCAAATAGACAACGCCATAAACGGCGACAATCACCCCCACAATGGCGAGCACAAAATACACCACCAGCCATTTGGTTCTGCGCCTGGCTTCATCCTGTGCTTCAAAGAAATTCATGGCTGGCAAGGGTGACACCCAGCGCTCTTTAAAAAAGCACTGGGTCTCAGGACACCGGGTTGACAGGATTAGAATTCCACCTTCACAGCTTCACGCTCAGCTTCCTCACTGACTTCAAACAAAGCGGCTTCACCAAAATTGAACATGCCGGCAACAATATTGGCAGGGAAGACCTCCGTCTGGGTGTTATACTGGGTGACCGCATCGTTATATGCCTGGCGCGAGAAGGATATTTTATTTTCAGTGGAAGTAATCTCCTCACTGAGTTGCATCATGTTGGCATTGCTCTTGATGTCCGGGTAAGCCTCGGACAGGGCAAACAAACGCCCCAGTGCAGCGCCAAGACCACCTTCCGCAGCCATGAGAGCCCCCATGGAAGTGGCATCTTCAGTGCTGACATTCTCACGGGCTGAACTTGCCATGTTTCTGGCCTGGATGACGGCCTCGAGGGTCTCACGTTCGTGCTGCATGAAACCCTTCGCAGTTTCAACCAGATTGGGAATCAGGTCATAACGCCGCTTGAGCTGCACATCGATCTGGGAAAAGGCATTGCGGTAGCGGTTACGGAGTTTGATCAGGCCGTTGTAGACACCGATGACCCAGAAGGCCACGATGAGAACGATAACTGCTAAAATCACGAGGATGGAAACGGTTGCTGTCATGATGATTGTATTGGTTTTTTGGTGAGTGGGCCGGATATGCAATAGCATATGCCGTGACCATGGAGTTTGACTTTAGCTATCCTGATTGTCTTTGCCATTATAAAAACACAGCAGATTTGTAGCGCTGTGCCAGACATGACAAAGGGCTCATTACCTGCCTCTGGCTCTCCTGCCAGCGAGATTTTTGAGATCTTCAAGCATCATATAGACCGATGGCACGAGCAGGAGTGTAATGAAGGTGGCAAAAAGAATGCCAAAACCAAGCGAGACCGCCATCGGCACCAGGAAGCGTGCTTGCATGTCTGTCTCGATGAGCATCGGCATAAGCCCTGCAAAGGTTGTCAACGAGGTCAGCAGGATGGGCCTAAAGCGTACAGCCCCCGCATTATGCACAGCCTTGACCAGACTGTCCTCTTCCCTGCGGTGACGATTGACATATTCCACCAAAACCAGGCTGTCATTGACCACAACTCCAGCAAGCGCGATGATACCACAGAGCGACATGATACTGAGATCCATGCCCATGAGGATATGCCCGGCAACCGCACCCACGATACCGAAGGGAATGACACTCATCACAATAAGTGGCTGGATGTAAGACTTGAGAGGAACTGCCATGAGCACATAGATACCGAGGAGGGCGAAAACAAACTTCACACCCATCTCCGAGACCGAATCCTTCTGGTCCTTCTGCTCGCCGAGATAATCCCAGGCGACACCAGGATAGTTTGAAGACAAATCGGCCAGCACTTCATTATTGAATCGAGACACAACCTCGTTGGCATTTGCCCGTGCCCTGTCCACATCGGCGCTGATCTTGATTGAACGCTTGCGATCCACCCTATGAATAGACGCCGGGCCTCGCATTGGGTTGGCGATCGCAACTTCAGCGAGGGGCACCTCGGCACCCTGCAGTGTGCTCAATCTTACATCCTCGAGATTTTCTATCGATCTTCTCTCATCCTCGGGGTAACGCACCATCACCTTGAGTTCGTCCCGCCCCCGCTGGATGCGCTGCACTTCCTCACCATAGAAGGACTGCCTTATTTGGAGGGCAATAGACTGCAGAGTGAATCCCATCGCCCTCCCTGCAGGCGTGATATCTTCATAAACAAGTTCACGTTTACCTTTGCGGTTGTCTGTAGAGATGTCCTTGACTCCGGCATAAGCTCCAAGCTGCCCGGTGATATGATCAGCCGCCTCTTGCAGGACCCTTAGATCACGCCCTGAAATTTCAATATCTATGGCGTTACCACTGGCTCCCGTTTCCTGGCGAAAACTCAATTCGACCACTCCGGCAATCAAACCAATCTCCTCGCGCCACTCGGCAATAAACTCATCAGCTGAAATACTTCGATCGGCAGCCGGAGAGAGTTCCACAGTAACCTCGCCGAGATTACTGCCAATGGGAATACGGTCAGCACCAAAACCCATCTGAAAAGGCTGGGTTCCGGAACTTGCAAGTATGTGGACCGACACCGGGTTACCATCACTATCCTCATGTCGGGCCCCCACTCGCTGTGCGGCTTTTTCAATTTTCGTGATTTCATGCTCAGTCGTCGCAAAGGGTACACCTGTCGGCATCTCAAGCTTGGCTGTTACGACATCACCCTCCACCTTGGGCATGAACTCAAATGGAACCCATTTTCCTGCCACCAGGCCGACAACAATCATCAGCAGGGCTACGAATACGGCCCAGACCGAGTAGCGGTGTCGCAAGCAACTCATCAATACCGGCTTGTAGACACGCTGCACGAAAGCCTCCAGACCACTCGCGACACGCCGCTGGATCCGGAAGATAACGTTGACGTGATCGCCCTCCGTGTGCGGCTTGAGCAGCGCAAGGTGGGCCGGCAGGACGAGCTTGGACTGCAACAACGAGAACATCAGTACCGGGATGACAATCAATGGGATGTTGGGCCAAATTTTGCCACTGACTCCACTGATTCCGAGCATGGGGGTGAATGCCGCCATGGTGGTCAACACCCCGAAAATAACTACCACGCCCACCTCGTGAGTCCCTCGCCAGCTCGCTTCCCGGGGATGTTCCCCGCGCTGAATACGGCTATACACGTTCTCCCCGACGATGATGGCATCATCCACCACAATGCCGAGAACCAGAATGAACGCGAACAGGGAGATCATGTTGATGGATACTCCCAGCTCCGGCATCATCCATATTCCTCCGGCAAAGGATGCCGGGATACCGAGAGCGACCAAAAACGCAAGACTAGGCCTCAAAAACAGTGCAAGCACAATGAAAACCAACACCAGTCCGGTTGCACCGTTACGCATCAAAAGGCTCAACCTGCCCTTGAGCAGCTCACTGCTGTCATTCCAGAGCTCCAGTTTGACCCCCTCGGGCAATTGAGCTGGCGCAACATTTTCAATGTAATCCCGGACTGCCTCTGCGATGAGCAAGGCGTTCTGCTCTCCAGTGCGATAAACGTTTACCAGCACGGTGGCTCTGCCGTCAAAATGCGAGCTAATGTCAACGTCTTCAAACCCATCCACGATCGTTGCAATTTCACGAAGTAAGAGCACGGACCCGTCAGGTTTTGTGGATACGACAATATCCTCAAACTCTTTGGACCGGTGGCGCTTACCTTTGGCACGAATAACCACCTCACCCGCTCCTGTTCGTATCGAACCACTGGGAAGATCAAGCGAGGTGCCACGCACCGCATCGGCAACCTGCTGCAAGCTCAATTGATGGCGGCGCAGGGTTGCCTCAGCCACCTCAATGGAAATCTCATACGGCCTGACTCCGGTTAATGTGGCCTTGGTGATTTTGGGCTCGCCCCGCAGCATGCGGTTGATTTTTGCGCCCCAATCATCGGGCAGAGGAGCCCTGTAGTCCAATAACCCGTCACGCACAATCTCACCGAGCTCGCGGAGGGTTTTCTCATCCGCATCTGCTGAAACCGCGATACTCATCACCTGCATATCCAATCTCGCCTCTTCAAGGGTCGGCTTTTCCGACTGTTCTGGAAAATTGGTAATCGCGTCCACCTGGGTTTTGAGGTCACTCATCACATCGCGCACATCGTAACCCGTCTCCACCTCTACTGTGACCGCCCCCATCGATTCCATGGCGGTGGAGGTCACCCGTTTCACCCCGTCCACGTCAGCGATAGCATCTTCGAGAGGCAGCAGGATGCCATCCTCGACCTCCTCTGGAGTCGCATTGGGAAATGGCACCTGAATGCTCACAGCATCGAGGGATATATTGGGGAAAACCTCTTTCTTGAGCTTAAACCAAGTCGTCGTTCCAGCTAGAATGACCAACAACATAATGAAGTTGGCTGCGACGTGGTTTTTACTAAACCATTGGATGGCTTTTTGCATGTATCTGACTGGATTCTCCCGTTACTCGATCTCAGCCTCACTCGCTTCCTGGATGGAGAGGATCATGCCGGCTACCGGTGTTTCTATCGGGCTCACGATGACTTTCATGCCGTCACTCAAGCCACTGGATACGATCACATTCTTTTCCATGGTGCGGGCCACTGTGACACTGACAATCTCCAACTCATTGTCCGCATTCACGATGAGCAAGGTATTATCATCCCTTAGCGCCCTGCGTGGTATCCTGTACACCCCCTCCACGGAGCCCCCCTGTATTTCAGCTTGCACAAACAAACCCAGTGGCGGCAAGCGATACGCACCGGCTCCTTGCTCCGGCCTGATCGCAACCACCAGATACATCGTCATCGTTTGTTGATCAACCACGCCCTCATTGCGCACAATCTCGCCACGCCACCGTCTCTCTGCTCCGCCAACACTGGCTTTGAGTATCGCCCTGGATCCCACAATATTGTCTTTGTTGAGATACCCGAGCTCCTCGAGTGTAACCGGAACTCGCACTTCGAATGCATCAGAGGAGTATACATCGGCCAATCTGGCACCTGTCATGACATAGGAACCCATGTCGGTATAGGTTGCCTCCACCCGGCAATTGTAGGGCGCACGCAGCTTGGTGCGCTCCAAATCCCTGATCGCCTTTGCAACAGCTGCCTGGGCAGCTAGAATCCGCGCTTTTGCACTGTCAATCTGCGGCTGGCGCAACACAAGATCAGACGGCTCGCCCCTGCCAAGTTTTTGCCAGTCACGCCTTGCCTGCCCGGCCCGCGCCTCTTCCTGGGCCAGCAAGAGCTTTGCATCGGCCAGTGATGATGCTGCAGCAGCATGAGCGGAGGAATAATCTGCACTGTCAATCTCCAGCATGATTTCATCACGGGAAAATTTGCCTCCGGCTTTAAATTCAGAGGAAACCATGACAACCCGCCCCATAACCTCTGAAGCCGCCTGGGTTCTCATCCCAGCGTTGACTCTTCCCTGGGTATGAATAAGCCAATGTTCGGTTCCAGCACTGACCTCGATGACATGAACCACCGGAATAACCCGGGGTGGCAGCTCCTTATCGGCTTCCGGTCCGTGATCCGTGAGGTATTTCATGATCACAAATCCAATGAGCAACACCACAACAAGTGCTGTAACCTTGGATCGATGAATCCATTTGCCAGAATTCATTCCCCTTGCTGCATCAGTCTCTTTAATTTCCTCACTCATGGATGACGGTTCTCTTTTTGCTCAAGCTCAAAGCCGCCCCCCAGTGCAAGATGAAGGTCGACACGATTCACAAGCCGCAATCGACGCAATGCCGCAGATTGTGACTCGAGCTCTATTTTATTTGTCTGGGCAGCCAATAAAGTCAGCACGTCTCCATTGCCATCCCGGTAATCATTCTCAGCCGCGCTCGCCGCATCACGGGCAAGATCACGAGCCTCCAGAACCTCTTGCTCCCGCCTCTGAAGCCAGAGCTCATTGGCAAGCGCCTGCTCAACTTCAGCAAACGCATTGAGAACCGTTTGATGCAGCTGGGCAAGCGCCTCGCGCTGGCTTGATTTGCGAATGCGAATCTCACCACGGACACGTCCGCCAGTGAGAATGGGCTGCAACATATTCGCTCCGAGAGACCATACCCCAAAGTCGCTGTTCACAATTTCCCGCAATGCCTCGGTCCTTGTACCCCCGTTGCCAGTGATTTTAAAACTTGGGAAAACAGCCAGCTTTGCCTCTTTGATGCGCTGCACTGTGGCAGCGTAGCGCCTTTCAGCTGCCATGACATCAGGCCTGCGCAACAACAGCTCCGAGGGCAGACCGGCGGGCGGCATGGAGGCAACTTTGGGCAAGCTGATCCTACCTTCCAGTTTCCCGGCAGGATATCTTGCAGCGAGCAACTCAAGTTGTCGACGTGCTGTCGCCTGATTGCCTCGCTGCGCAGCCAAGTCAGCCTTTGCCCTGGCAACATTGGTCTGGGATAACCTCAACTGGGAAGCTGAACCACCTTGTTCGCGCATATCCCGCTCGAAGCGCTCCCTGACTGCCTGCTCGGTTTGCTGTCTAATCCCAACAGCCCTCTCTGCAAGGACCACTTGCTCATTGGCATCTGCAAGGGCAAACCATGCCTTGCATACTTGCCCCGCCAAGGATGCCCGGGCAGCACGATAATCCTGGCCGCCTGCCTGCCAGTCCGCGATGGCTGCAGACTTTCCGGCACGAGCCCTGCCCCAAACATCCGGTTCCCAGTCAATTTGCAAATCCACACCATAACTCTCCGATATGACGGAACCTCCAAAGGGGAAGCCTATGAACTGTGTTTTCCGGCGGTCTGCATCGGAATTCAATGCCAGCTGCGGCTTGGCCAAGGCACCCGCAACGCGTGCCGCTTCCAAGGCGCGTGAGACGCGTTCGGCAGCAATGTGCATCTCGTGATTAGCCCGCAAGGCTTCATCCACCATCAATGAAAGCTGTTGATCGCCAAACCGCTCAACCCAGTTGTTATCCACGCCTGATATCGCCTGTTTGCTTGCCGACCAACTCGCTGGCACCGTTGATGTCACTTCTGACAACATCAACTCCGGGGGCCTGGCAACACACCCAAGCAGAAAAAGAGCGCTCGCGGCTGACAAGACGAATCTCATTCACTGGCTCCTTTCTCCGAGAGAAACCCGGCCTCGCAAAAATCAATCATCTCCTGAAACTGGTCTTCCGCATCCGGATCACCGCAAGCTCCATCCGTCAAAGAATACAACAAGTCACCGTGCAACAGTGTTTGAGCCATAACCCCGAAAGTGAAATGAAGCCGCCAAAGGACATGCTCGGTGGTCAGGTTTGGTACGGCCTCGAGCAATGCAAGGGTGAAAGCCTCAGCCACTTTTTTAATCCCTGGAATCATGTCTGCAGGCAATCCTCCTTGCGGGTCCATGAGGCACCTGCCCATCAACTTGAAAAATAATTTCTCGCTCATCTCACTGCCTTGCACGACGGTCAGGAATGGCCGCATGAAGGCCTCGAGGATTTCTCTCACCGTGGCAACGCGCCCCTCAATAGTCAGCCGATCAAGCATCTTCAAACGCTCTTCATTGATAGGCTCGATATAGCGACACTGGACGGCTTCAAACAACTTGTCCTTACTACCAAAATGATAATTCACCGCAGCCACATTCACCTTTGCGCTGTTGGTAATGTCGCGCAGTGACACTGACTCAAAGCCCCGTTCCGCCACAAGATACTCGGTGACCTCCAGAATCAGTGTTTTGGTGGTTTTTTTCTGAGACAACATTCAATCAAATGATTGAAGCACATGCTTGAAAAAGCAAGCTCAATTCTCCTGCCATCCTCATATTTCCGGCATAATTCACCTACTGGGTCTTGCCAGCGGCACCCATGACAGGCTAGTTTCCAGCCATGAAAATCGGTTTGATCGGATGTGGCAGAATGGGAAGCGCCCTTGTTGGAGGCATTGCCAAGTCTGGGATGACAGGCTCAGGAGACATTACCGTCCATGACCCCAACGCGGACGCCGTCGCCGCTCTAGTAGCCAAAACGGATGCAGTTGCAGCCGCAGACAACCTGGAGTTGACGAGCAAATCGCAAACCATCCTTCT
>CAYXEC010000029.1:0-1738 GCA_964463855.1 uncultured Verrucomicrobiales bacterium
GTGGGAGCTGGATCCACGCTCTATTTCTATTCAACCCTGTTTACCGGAGAGGCCGACTCTAGTATGGATGCCAGAGCAAATACGGACGGGACTTACCGGGCGAACGACTTCAATACTCAATGGGGAAGTTCTCCCAATTTTCGTGTAGGTTTTGCAGGTCCGGAGTACAACCTCAGCGGAGGCGCGCTGAGCGGCGCTACAAGCGCTGCCGTCACTTCGTTTGTCGGTGGCACTTCAGGAACCTTCAGCCAGACCTATGATATTTCTGGATTTGGCGGCGGCGACTTCAGCATTGCGGATGTCAGTAATGTACTGGCCGTTTTTACCGTAAATGCTGGCGCGGTAGGTGATGGTGCCATTTCTATCGACAATTTCAATATGACCGCGGTCCCCGAGCCAAGCTCAACGGCATTGCTCGGCCTCGGAGGTCTCGCCCTGATGCTGCGCAGACGCAGAGCTGATTCCTGATGAATGATGGCGGATGAATGATAACAAAGAACGAAGAACTAGCCGCCGACGATGTCGGTGTGCCGGAGGCAGAACCAAGAACAGCCGCAAAGCGGCTAACATCAACTTCAAAAAACCGTCGTGATCCACGGCGGTTTTTTTGTCCTCATCTCCCCATTTGCATGAGAACTTGTCATGCAACTTGGCGCCTTGGCGTCTTTGCGTGATCATTCTTTATTGGCACGCCAAGCCGCAATCCGCCTGAGGCGGACGCAAAGAGGCTCGCTTTATTTGCGAGCACAACACTTACGGAGCCATTTCAGCCAAAACGAGCTGGCCGTCGTTGTTGCGATCGTATTCCTGAAAGATGGGAGCGTAGGCGGCGAGCCATTCCTCGAGCTCGATGGTCTTGCTCTGGTTCTTGTCCATCGCCCCGAGCAGGGAGTCAGCGCGCATTTCCTCCGCACTGAGGCTGCCGTTGCTGTCCAGATCCGTCATTTCGAAGAGTTTTTGCCAGTAGGCATCATAACCTTCGCGTGTGACGGCGCGGTTTTTTTTGTCCGTGCGCATCATGCCGAGGAGGTATTTCCAGCAAGGGGTGGCTGTGCTTTGTTCCGGTTTGCCGGCGGGCAGTCCCAGCTCGCGCAGCAGGTGCGGGGTGATGACATGGAGTGCTCCTGAGCGCACCGGGTGGATGGTGTCGGTATTGTGGGCGAGGAAGCGCAGTGGATCTTGCTCGAGCAGTTTCTGCCAGTTGGGCCAGTGGTCGATGAGCTGGAAGCCGCGCTCTTTGGCGACATCACGATACATCTGGTTGTAGGCCTCCAGGTTCGGCCGGCCGGTGCGGGTGTGACCAACGGGCACGTTCATGACTTGGAGGATAATCTCGGTGTCCGGGTTGGCCTTGAGGATGCGCTCGATGAGTTGATTGAGGTTGTTGCGCGCGTGCTCGACACTGGTCTTGCGCCTGGCGACGGCATCGTTGACGGCGAACTCGATGAAGACGGTGTCGGGCTCATGTTTGAGGACTTTTTCATCCAGGCTTTTCACCCCCCAGTCCGAGTTAGCGCCTCCCTGGGCACCGTTGATGACCTTCGCCTGACCTGGGTAGGTCTGCTCCAGCACGGTGGCAAACTGGTCAACCCAGGCACCGACCGCGGTGAGACTGGTGCCAAAGGTGACGATGGTTTGCTTCTTGCCCGCGTCGAGGTGTTGCACAAATTGCGGCTTGGCCTTCTCTTTGCCGTGCTCGTCCGCCTGCAGGGAGCAGGGCATCAGTGTGCAGGCGAAT
>CAYXEC010000029.1:1748-5214 GCA_964463855.1 uncultured Verrucomicrobiales bacterium
AGGCGAATGTGCTCAGGGCAGCGATTGCGGACAGGACAGGGAACGGTGTTTTCATTTCCGGGTGGGTGTTTGCTAACAGGAGCTTCTTACTCGGTGGTGAAAATGGATGCCGGCAGGCCCTCCTTGTTGTAGAGGTTGACCTTGCCGGGGTTGGGGGCCCAGGCGTAGCGGACGGCTGTCGGTTTGGCGATGTCCTTGTGGGAGACGGTCACCGTATTGTTACCGGTGATTGCAGCCTCGGCCCACTGCCACTTGCGATCGGCACCACAGATCTGGAAGCCCTTCAGCGGGCCCTTGCTGGCCACGGTGGGCTGCATGCCGGTTTTGGAGCCGGTCATCAGGCCGGAGCCAGAGTGATCAAAGCTGATGATGACCTTGCCGTTCTTGATCTCGTGGCTCTGGTAGAGAGGTCCACTGCAGGCGGCGATGTCCTTGCCGTAGTCGTTTTTCAGCGCCCAGAGGGCGAGGCGGATGCCGACGTCAATCTTGTTGTGCGGGTGGATGTCCTTGGCCTCGCCGATGTCATTGAGCACGGCCATGCCGGTGTTCTTGAGGCTGAGGGTTCTTCGCTGCTGGTCGATGACGGTTGCCCAGGGGTCCTGATCCAGTGGTTCGGTGACCTCATCCTTGAAGGTCGCCAGCTGGGCGAAGTAGAAGGGGAAGTCCCCCTGTCCCCAGTGCTTGCGCCAGCTGGTGATCATGGCCTGGAAGTACTGGGCATAACGGGAGGCAACCTTCATGTCCTTGGTGTTGGACTCGCCTTGGTACCAGATGGCCCCCTTGATCGCGTAGGGCAGGACCGGGTGGGCCATGCCGTTAAACAGGGTGGCAGGCTCCTGCTGGTTGCTCTCCGGCGATTGTGCGCGGCCTCGCTTGCCCTCTTTGACTTTTTTAGGATCCCATTGTGCGATCTTTTGTTTGAGGGTCTTGCGCTCCTGCTTGAGGAAGGCTGCCATGTCCTTGTCTTGATCGTAGGCATCGGCCGGAATCCAGGCCTCCACACGGGTGCCGCCCCAGGCGCATTTGATGATGCCCACCGGAACCTTGAGCTCCTTGCGTAGCTCGCGGGCAAAGAAATAGGCGGTTGCGGAGAAGCCGTCATTGGTCTTGGGAGAGGAGGAAACCCAGCTGCCATTGAGGGTTTCGAGAGGCTCAAAGGGAGAGGTGTTTTTCGTAACTTCGAATTGCCTGAGCTGATCGTCCTCGGCGGTGGCGATCTCCTTGTTGATGTAGTCTATGGTGGGTTGTTCGACGGCTTCGGTGCGCTTCGGGTTGAACTTGCTCAGTTGCTTGAGGTAGAAATCCATGTTGGACTGCCCGGAGCAGAACCAGACCTCGCCGGAGAGCACGTTGCCGATCTCAATGCTGTTGTTGCCCTTGAGGGTGATGGTGTGCGGGCCACCTGCTGCGGGTGTCTGCAGCTTGACCTGCCACTTGCCATCCTTATCCGCGGTGGCGGAGGCATTGGCTCCCCAGCTGGCTGTAACGTTTACTTTTTCCCCGGCGTCAGCGTTGCCCCAGACGGGGGCCTCAGTGTTGCGCTGGATGACCATGTTATCGGTGAATATCTCAGCCGGCTTGATGTCTGCCGTGCTGGTGAGTGTGGTGAGCGGTGCTACTGCGGCAGCGAGGATGAGCGTGGTGTATCTGGTTTTCATGTCGTTGTTGGATAAAAAGTGATCGCCTCGGTTGTGGGGGGCGGCTTACTTGTTAGGAATGGAGCTTATTGCTTGGCGGAGTCAACCTTGATGGAGGCGTGGACCTGCAGCGCCTCTAGCACGAATTTGGCGATCAACTGGTTGCCGGCCGGATTCATGTGCACGGTGTCGGAGGTCAGGATGCCCTTGCTGGCATTCTTCGGATTGTGCTCCTTAAGGTAAGCAATGAAACCCTTGCGTAAATCAAGCAGCTGGGAGCCGGTTTCCTTGGCGACCTTGCGGCTGATGTCGGAGTACTGGTCTAGCCTTTTGTCTTCCGGGTTGGTGCCGTCCGGCTTTTCTCCAATCACGGTGGGTGTGCAGAGGATGACCCGTGCGCCAACGGCGTTGATTTTTTTGATCATATCCCTGAGGCCACTCTCAAAATCCTCTGGGGTAGTGCCCTTTTTACCTCTGGCGACAACCCTGGGGTGGGTCCAGTGCCAGACGTCGTTGATGCCGATGTAGATGAACACAATGGTGGGCTTTTTCTGCAGCACGTCCTTGTCGAGGCGCTTCTGACAGTCCGGGACCTTATGGCCGCCGATGCCGGCACCGATGAGCTCGATGTTGAGATCGGGATATGCCTTGGCGACGGCCTCGGCGCTGAGGGTGATGTAACCACCCGGGCGTGGTCCGGCGGCGGTGATCGAGTCCCCGAGGAAAACGATGCGGTCGTTTTTCTTCAGCGGGGATTGCTTGGCATGGATGCAAGCGGTCAGAGAGAAGATGGCAAGGGTAATGGTGAGTAGGTATTTCATAATGCGTTGTTAGTATTGGTGTTAGGGTAGGACGGTTTTTACCAGATTGGGTGCGTCGACAGGGTCCTCGAGGTCCTTGATGAGCTTGCACAAGCCCTCGGTGAGTTGTTCCCTGATGTCCTGATACGCCGGGTTGGCGTAGTGGTTTTGCATTTCCTCGGGATCTTTTTCCAAGTCAAAGAGTTCCCATTGATAGGCACCTTTCATGCCAGGGTAGTGGATGAGCTTGTGGGTGGCTGTGCGAATGCCGATCATCTCCGGCAGGTTGCCGTCCCCATGACTGTAGAAGTGGTAGTAGGATGCATCGCGAACTTTTTCTGCTTTGCCCTCCAGGATGCCACGCAGGGAATGTCCCTGGATGTCACCCGGTATGGGCAGGCCGGCGTAGTCGAGCAGGGTGGGGGCGAGATCAATGTGGTTGACCATGGAGTTGTGAACTTGCCCTGCCTTGATGGTTTCAGGCAGGCGCACGAGCAGCGGCTGGTGTAGCGGCTTTTCATACATCCACTGCTTGTTGTAAAAGCCATGCTCGCCGAGGGAGAAGCCCTGGTCGGAGGTGTAGATCACAATGGTGTTTTTGGCCAGGCCGCTCTCGTCGAGGTAGTCGAGCACGCGGCCGACGTTGTCATCGACGTTTTTGACCAGGCGGTAGTAACCCTTGATGTAGATCTGATAGAGCTTGGCGAGGAGTTCCTTGTCGGTGATGTCGGGGTCCTGCTCGCGGAATTCCGCGATATTTTTTTTGAAGTTCGGTCTGCGCAGGATGAGGTTGGAGCGCATGGTTTTCTGGATCGCCTCGGGAGTACGGCCCTTGTAGTCATCATAGAGGGTGGCGGGCTCGGGGATGGTCACATCCTTGAGGAAATCCTCATACCTGGGTGGGGCCGGCACGTAGGGCTCGTGGGGCGGCTTGGGGTGGAGCAGCATGCAGAAGGGTTTGCTCTTGTCGCGTTTTTGCTCCAGCCACTGGAGAGCTTCGTCGGTGATGGCATCGTTGTTGAAGCCCTG
>CAYXEC010000029.1:5314-23811 GCA_964463855.1 uncultured Verrucomicrobiales bacterium
GTGAGCACGGCGGCACGTGCCGGAGTGCAGAAGGAGTTGGGTGTCAGGGCGTGGTTGAAGCGCATGCCCTCCGCAGCGATGCGATCCAGGGAGGGGGTCTGGATGTCCTTGTTGCCGTAGCAGCTCAGCGCGTGCTGGGCGTGGTCATCGGAGAGGATGAGCAGGATGTTGGGGGGAGGGCTTGCACTTCCTTCGGTCGTCCGCTGCTGCTCCGCAGGAGCAGCGGCTGAATGGTGAATGGTGAAGAGTGAAGAGAGAATGATCAGAAGGCGTTTCATGGTTTTTGGCGGATGGCGGATGACCCTACTTTAAGCTGCGTTGTTGAATGAAGGCGTTGAGTTCTTTGAGAAGCTGTTGTGCTTTTTCAGGCTCTTTGTCGGAGAGGTCGTGTTGTTCGGCCAGGTCGTCAGCCAGGTTGTGCAGCTCAAATTGGTCGGCGCTGATCCTGGTGATATCAGCGCTCTTTTTGTTGCCTTTTGAGCTGAGTTTCCAAGAGCCCTGTCTGATGGAGTAGTTGCCGTTGATCATGGCGGGGCGGGAGTGATTTCCTGAGGCGCCAAGTAGAGCGGGTAAAAAGCTGTGCGAGTCCGTGGCTGAGGCATAATTGGTCATTCTGGCATCAGTAAGCTCGGCGAAAGTGGCAAAAAAGTCGGTAAAGTTGATGGTGGCCTGGCTGGTGGTCCCGGGGTTGACCTTGCCCGGCCACTTGGCGATGAAGGGCACGCGGTGGCCGCCTTCGTAGATGCTGGCTTTGCTGCCGCGCAGAGGGCCGGCGCAATGGTGATCCTGTGCGGCCATCAGCCGGGTGGCGTGCGGGCCGGGGCCGTTGTCACTGGTGAAGATGAGCAGGGTGTTTTGATCCAGTCCGGTGTCTTTCAAGGCCTGATTGATTTTGCCGACGATGTCGTCGAGTTGCATGACAAAGTCCGCGTAATCGCCAAGACCGCTTTTTCCCCGGAAGGCTTTGCTGGCGACCCAGGGGCTGTGGGGGACGGGGGAGGCGTAGTAGAGAAAGAAGGGCTGGCCGGTGTTGGCCTCAGCGTGACTATTAATGAGCTCCACTGCCTTTTGGCAGAAGGTGGGGCTGGCCTCGTCGAGCTCAAAGTCGGCAGACTTGAGACCTTTGACCGTGGTGGTTCCGCCCCCGGTTTTCAGTTTCTCCCACGAGGTTTCTTCCGAGGGTTTTGCCACGGCCTGGCGGTCTTTGAGATAAAAGAGCGGGAACGCACCAGGGGATGAGTGGATGCCGAAGTAGCTCTCAAAGCCCCTGTCTACCGGGCCACCGGTGAAGGGCTGGTCGAAATCAAAGTCCTTTTTTTTGCCCGCTGTTTCAAAGCCGAGATGCCACTTGCCGATCATGTGGGTGGCGTATCCCTGATCCTTGAGCAGGTGGGCGATGGTTTTTTCATCCCTGGCAATGATGGGCTTGCCTTCGCTTAGCAGGGTGTTGAGAACCCCGGTGCGCACCGGGTTGATTCCCGTGAGCAGGCCGTAGCGGGAGGGTGTGCAGGTGCTGGCTGCGGCGTGTGCGTCGGTGAAGAGCAGCCCCTCCCTGGCCAACTGGTCGAGATGCGGGGTCTTGATTTTGGACCCGGGGTTGTAGGCCCCGCAGTCCCCGTAGCCCAGGTCGTCGGCGAGGATGATGATGATGTTGGGCTTGGCTGCAGTCTGTGACTGATCGGCCCGGGCACCTGCAAACACAGCGCAGCAGAGGGTAACAAGGATGAACGCTGTTTTCGACATGGGTTATTGGAGATCGATACGGCAGGAGGGCAAGAGCTGCGGGCTGGCAACGATAGCCCTATTTTCAGGGCTGACCAGTCATCAATTCAGATGATTGCGCAAGACTTGATGAAAGGCCAAGGCCCTTGCAGCTTGCCTGTCTGCAGGGCTCGCAGGCCAGCACAAAAACCGGCAAAGTCTTACGGGGTGCCCGGTCTGATTCTTTCTTAAAAATTTGCTTGTGAAATCTTTCACAATCACTAGAACCCGCGTGACGTCATGGCTAATTTTTTTCCTCGATGGACCAATTTGCTGCCGCTGAAGATCGCGGTATGCTTGATTTTCGTTGTAGTAGGACTCACTGCGGCATTCTCGTACTACGCTACCCCCAAGGCTCAGCGAGTCGGCTACCAGCCCGATCAGCCGATCGACTATGACCATGCCTTGCATGTGGATCAGCTTGGTATCGACTGCCGTTACTGCCACAGCTCGGTGGACAAGTCAGCCTCTGCAGGTGTACCCACGGCCAATACTTGCTGGAATTGCCACGAGCATGTCCAGAAAGGAAGCCCCAAGCTGGCGCCTTTGCGTGCGGCCATGGGAGTGGATGAGGACCACGCGCCCATCGAGGGAGCGGTCAAGAAGCCTCTCAAGTGGGTGCGCATTCACAAGTCTCCCGACTACGTTTACTTTGACCACTCCGCTCACGTGAACCGCGGGGTTTCCTGCCAGTCATGCCACGGCGACATCCACAAGATGGAGAAGGTCTACCACGCCAAGAGCCTGAGCATGTCCTTCTGTCTGGATTGTCACCGCGCCCCCGAGGATCATCTCCGGCCCCTCGAGGAAGTGTATAACCTGGACTACAACGCGGAAAAATACCTTCTCGAAAACGAGATCAAAAATGAAAAAGGCGAGCGTGTCACCACGCAGAAAGAGTTTGGTGAGCTACTCAAGAAAAACTGGAGCATCCATCCCAAGGAGAGCTGTGCCACCTGTCACCGCTAACAAGCTTCTGCCCCTTCATTCCTTTCTACATACCTATTTCCCATTAAGCACATGAGCAACCGGAAGAACAACCAACCAGATGCCCCTGTCAACGCCCCTTTGGAGGGCCGCGCAAAGATCTGGCGAAGCCTTGGCGAACTCGAGAGCAGTGAGCGTTTTCAGGATGCCCTGGACCGCGAATTTATCGAGGGTAGCGCCCAAATGGAAACCGAGGACGAGCGCGAGGTTTCCCGCCGTTCCTTCATGAAGCTCATGGGTGCTTCCTCCGCTCTCGCCGGCATGGGCCTGGCTGCCTGCCGTCGCCCCGAAAGCCTCATTGTTCCCTTCACGGAGTCTCCCGAGTGGAGCGTGCCCGGCAAGCCGGTTCACTTTGCCAGCTCCATGCCTCGTGGCAACGGTGCTGTGCCACTTGTGGTGACCACCCACGATGGCCGGCCCACCAAGCTCGAGCCCAACAAACTCTATGATCAACACGGGGGCACGGATTCCTTCACCCAGGCATCCATTCTCGACATGTATGATCCGGCTCGTTCCCGGGATTTCCTCGAGAACGGCAAAAAATCCAACCGCGCAGCTTTTGAGCAGGCCCTTGCTGACATTGCCAAGCCCGCGGCCAACATCGGCTTTGTTTTTGGCGAGGACAATTCACCGACCCGCCTGCGCCTCATCCAGGAGCTTCAGGCCAAATACACGGATGCCAAGTTCTTCCAATACGAGCCTCTCACCGGAGAAGCCCGCAAGGAGGCGCACGCAGCCGCCTTTGGCGAGGGGGCTGATGTGACGACTGATTTTTCCAAGGCCAAGGTGGTCCTCTCGCTCGATAGCGACTTCCTCGAGCTTGACCAGCAAGGACCTGTGAGCGGTTTCTTCAAGAACCGTTTTATTGAGGGTGCTGGATACGATAAAAAAGCCAATGCCAAGGCAATGAACCGCCTCTATATCGCGGAGGGTGGTTACAGCCTCACGGGCGGCATGGCGGACCATCGCTTGCGCATCGCGCCAAGCCAGGTGCCGGCCATTGCTGCTGAGATTGCAAACCAGCTGGGTGCCGCCTATACGGTCAAGGGTGGCGCTGCTCTCACTGATACGGAGAAGAAATGGGCTGCCGAGTGCGCCAGGGACCTGAAGGCCAATGCAGGCAGGTCTGTAGTGCTGGCCGGCACGCGCCAGAGCCGTGAGCTGCAGGATCTGTGCATTGCCATCAACACGATTCTCGGTAACTACGGTAATACTCTGAGCATTGTTGACACGGGCCGTGGAGCACAAGGCAACATCCAGTCCCTTATCAAAGCACTCAATGCCAAGCAGTTGGATGCCGTCGTTCTGCTCACCCCTGCAAACCCTGTTTACGATGCCGATGGCTTTGCAGCAGCAGCCAAAAACGCCACGGTGATTCACCTTGGCCTGCGTGCCGATGCGACTGCCCACGCTGCCAACTGGCATGTTCCCGCAGCCCACTACCTTGAGAGTTGGGGAGATGCCCGCACAAGTTCAGGCACACTCACTGTGGTCCAACCACTAATCCTGCCACTCTACAACGGGGTTTCCGAAACCGATCTGTTGCTGGCATTCCTCGATGGCAAACTCTTTGACTCCTCCAAGGAGGGCGAGAAGACATCTGTCTCCTACGATGCGGTTCGCAAGACTTTCTCAGCTCTGGCTGATGCTTCTGATAAAAGCTGGCTCAAGTTCCTGCGTGACGGCTTTTGGAAATCCTCATCCTATGCTGCACTTGGGGCCTCCGCTCCCACATTCAAAACTTCCATCACTCTTCCTGCGGCACCCAGTCCGGACAAGCTGGAGGTGGTGTTTGCCACGGATGGATCCATCTATGACGGCCGCTACATCAACAACGCCTGGCTGCAGGAAGCTCCCGATCCCATCACCAAGGTTTGTTGGGACAACGTAGCTGTTGTTTCTCCGAAAACGGCCAAGGATCTGGGTGTCTACGAGAAAATTCTGAAGCTTCAGCCCAAGGGCAAGGTCTACGGTATCGAGACTGAAAACGCTGGTGTTGGCCCTGACGGCGAAGGTAAGGATCACGCCAACCCGGTAATTAAGGTGACCGTCAATGGCAGAGAGCTGGAGGTTGCCATCATGATCGGTTTTGGTCATGCAGACAATGTGATTTCCATCGCGCTCGGCTACGGTCAAGGTTTCGATGAGCATGATGAGCTCAAGCGTGGCCCCAAAGATGAGAATAACGTCAGCCTCGTGAGTGTTAACCGTGGCTTCAATGCTTACGCACTGCGCACTGGCAGCACTCCTTACATCGCCACAGGCGGTAAGGCCGAGAGCACCAACAAGCGCTACTCTATTGCGATGACCCAGGAACACCACGCCATGTATGGGCGCGCCCTGGCACGTGAAATTTCCACCATGGAGCATGAGCACCATGGGCATAAAGCGGATTTTGCCGCCCAGCTCAAGGGGGTCAAGAAGCAGGGCATGGACTCCCACGCACCTGAGAACATTTCACTCTACAAGCAAAAGGGAAGTTCAACCTGGCACGACAAGGCCAAGGCGGACAAGCACCTCTTCGACGAGCGCCAGCAGTGGGCAATGACCATTGACCTCAACAACTGTATTGGCTGTAACGCTTGCCTGGTTGCCTGTCAGGCGGAGAACAACATTCCAGTTGTGGGTAAGGAGCAGGTGGCCATGGGCCGCGAAATGCACTGGATCCGGATGGACCGCTACTTTGCTGCCGTGGATGGGGATGAGGACAATCCCGAGATGATCCCGCAGCCTGTTGCTTGTATGCAGTGTGAGTCCGCGCCATGTGAGACGGTTTGCCCGGTTAATGCCACTGTTCACTCCGA
This sequence comes from uncultured Verrucomicrobiales bacterium, assembly GCA_964463855.1. Classification (GTDB taxonomy): domain Bacteria; phylum Verrucomicrobiota; class Verrucomicrobiia; order Verrucomicrobiales; family Akkermansiaceae; genus Oceaniferula. The sequence continues at coordinate 10,867 of CAYXEC010000029.1, forward strand.
GGACGGCCTCAACACCATGGCCTACAACCGCTGTATTGGTACTCGTTACTGTGCCAACAACTGCCCCTACAAGGCACGCCGCTTCAACTTCTTTGATTACAACAAGCGCAACCCGCTCATCGACAAGAACCTCTACAAGGGACCGGGTGGCAAGAAAGCCATTGGCGAGGCACCGCACCTGCAGCGCAACCCCAATGTCACCGTGCGCATGCGTGGTGTCATGGAAAAATGCACCTACTGCGTGCAGCGCATCCAGTCAGCCAAGGCCAAGGTGAAAGCCCGCCTTAAGAACAAGGCAACGGTAGCGGGTGGATCATCCGTCGATGTGAAGATCGCTGACAGCGAGCTGCGTCCGAAGCTCGACTCCGTTCGTGTTGCCTGCCAGGACGCATGTCCGTCAAGCGCCATCACCTTTGGCAACTTGCAGGACGGCGACAAGGCCCAGGTCGTGCGTTCCAGGAATTCCGCACGCAACTACGAGCTATTGCATTACATCGGCACCCTGCCACGCACCACGTATCTGGCCCGTGTCAAGAACCCGAATCCAAGGATGCCGGGAGCCAAGGGGATTGGCCGCGCCACTATTAACATGCACTAAGCGGCACTCATTGAGCTTTAAATACCGAATACCAACTTCCAAATCCTGATTTCCAATGGCGGATACTACGATTCAAAAAGACCCGAACAAGCCGGTGATCCCGGTCATGGAGCGTGAGAAGCTCATTCTCAACAACCGTTCCTATAACTGGATCACGGAGCGCATTTGCGGCATCCTCGAGAACAGGCAACCAGCCATCTGGTGGATGCTGTTCATTCCCAGTGTGATCATCGCTGTGGTCGGTGTCGGCGGAGGTCTCTTTTACCTCGTTTCAACGGGTGTTGGTGTCTGGGGCAACAGCAACCGAGCGATGTGGGGTTGGCCGATTGTGAACTTCGTTTTCTGGATTGGCATCGGCCACGCAGGAACCCTGATTTCAGCGATTCTCTTCCTGACACGCCAGAATTGGCGAACTTCCATTAACCGGGCAGCGGAGGCGATGACCATCTTTGCCGTGGTTTGTGCGGGTATTTACCCGATGTTCCACGTTGGACGCCTGTGGATGGTGTGGTTTCTGGCTCCCATCCCGAACGCCAACGCAATCTGGCAGAACTTCAAGTCACCTCTGCTCTGGGACGTGTTTGCCGTCTCGACCTACTTCACCATTTCCCTGATCTTCTGGTATCTCGGCATGGTACCTGACCTCGCCACCATTCGTGACCGTGCCAAGCCCGGTATTCGCAAGCTACTCTATGGAATCTTTTCCCTTGGCTGGCGTGGCGGCAACCGTCAGTGGAGCCACTACGAGGTTGCCTACCTGCTTCTGGCTGCACTTTCCACGCCCCTGGTTCTCTCCGTGCACTCGGTGGTGAGCTTTGACTTCGCCACTTCGGTTGTGCCCGGTTGGCACACCACCATTTTCCCGCCCTACTTTGTGGCCGGTGCGGTGTTCGGCGGATTTGCCATGGTGCTGACCATCATGATCCCGGCCCGGTATATTTACGGCCTGCAGGATCTCATCACCATGAAGCACATTGAGAACATGGCCAAGATCATCCTGCTGACAGGAACGATCGTGGGCTATGCCTACTTGATGGAGCTCTTTGTTGCATTCTACTCTGGTGCCAAGTATGAGGGTGCCGCCTTCTTCTACAGGATTGCCGGTCCATACTGGTGGGCGTATCTCGCCATGATGTCCTGCAACGTGCTCTCGCCCCAGCTGTTCTGGTTCAAGTACTGCCGCGAGAACCTCTGGGTTGTGATGGGGGTTTGCATGGCGGTCAACGCCGGCATGTGGTTTGAGCGTTTCGTCATCATTGTCACCACCCTGCCACGCATGTGGTTGCCCGGTGATTGGAAATACTACAACCCCAGCTGGGTCGACATCATGACCTATGTCGGAACCATCGGCCTGTTCCTGACGCTCTTCCTTCTCTTCCTCAAGTTCCTGCCGTGCATCAACATTGCCGAGGTCAAGTGGACCCTGCCACAGAGTGACCCGCACCACGATGACAAGGAGGAACTCGATGACCAGGGGGTCAAGCCGCAGGCTTCTTACCAGCACGAGCTTCCCGAGACCACCTACTAAGAACCGCTTCTATCGACTTCTAAACACAAGCTTACACGGATGAATACCAAACGCGTATACGGCTACCTCGCCGAGTTCAAAAGTGCCTCTGCCCTCTACAAGGCGGCTGAAAAGGTGCGTGATGCAGGCCACAAGAAGTGGGACTGTTACTCGCCCTATCCGATCCACGGACTCGACAAGGCCATGGGCATGAAGAAGTCGATTCTTCCCTATCTGGTGTTCTGTGGTGGAACACTTGGCATCATCACGGCCTTTACACTGGCCTATACCACGCAAGTCATCATTTACCCGACCGTGGTTCAGGCCAAGCCTGCCAACATCTTCACGACAGCGGCGTTCTTCCCGATCATGTTTGAGCTGACCATCCTGTTTTCCGGTTTCACGACCCTCTTCGGGCTGCTTGCCCTGATGGGCCTGCCGCGGCTGAATCACCCGCTCTTTGAGAGTCATCAGTTTGCCCGCGCAACGGACGATGGTTTCTTCATCGCCATCGAAGCACGTGACCCGCGTTTTTCATCAGAGGAGACCAAGACGCTTTTGGAAGACGCCGGGGGCTCCAACATTGAACTCGTCGAAGAACCGGCCTCCTGAACAACTTCCCTCACCAACTATCAACGGATAACTTTTTCCCATGCGTTATTTCTTTCTAGCATTTGCACTGATCGTCCTGCTTGTGATCAGCTTCTTTGGTTTCCGCGGTGATACCTTCAGCGGCACGCCACTGCGCCTCTTCCCGGACATGGATGACCAGGACAAAATCAGAACGCAGAAGCCGAGCGAATTCTTCGCCGACGGCCTTGGATCCCGCAAACCTGTAGCGGGTACCGTCCCGCGTGGTTTTGAGCAGTCCGGTGTGGCCCATGGATTTGGCAATGACTACAGCTTTGGCAACACCACGGGCTATCTGGATACCGGCAAGATGGGCGACGCCTACGGTGACGGCATGCCCTCCGAGCTCGGGCTGAGAGATGCTAACCGTGCCGGATTCCTGCGCCACGGCAAGGAGCGCTACATGATTTCCTGCATGCCCTGCCACGGTGAAGCCGGGGACGGAAAGGGTATTGTTGCAGTGATTGGCATTCCTGCAGTGCCCAGCCTGATGAATTTCCCCAAGCCCAATTATCCTGATGGCAAAATGTATGAGACAATCACCATGGGCAAAGGCCTGATGAGTGGTTACGGCTACAACATTCCAGTCAACGATCGCTGGGCCATCGTCGCCTATGTGCGGGCTCTGCAAACTGCCAGCAAGACAGCAGCCAAGTAAGCACCAATCTCTGACTTTCCAACTTTCATTAGCTAATTACAATGGGTCACTTCATCACATCCAAAGACATCCCTGCAGACGGGGAGCATCTCAAAAAGGGAGCCCTGGACAAGTGGATCCGCCTCAGCGGTCTGGTTGCTCTCATCGGCCTCATTGCCAGTGTGTGGCTCCTGTTGAACAATAACGAGGCTGCCAACACCGCATCCGACACCGTTGCCGGCCGCTATGCCTACTCATGGTTGTTTGCCTTTGCGTTTTTTGTGAGCTTTTCCCTCGGAGGGGCCTTCTGGCTGCTCTTGCACCACGTTTCAAACTCCGGCTGGGGTGTTTCCGTGCGCCGGCTCATGGAGAACCTCGCCAGTGTATTTCCATGGATGGGAATCATTGCCATTCCCTTCCTGTTCCCCCAGGTCCAGCAGCATCTCTTTGAGTGGATGAACCGCCACCGCGAGGTCATGGGTAGTGTGACCAGCTACGCCAATGCCAAGGAGGCGCTGCATCACAGTTACGGCCAGTTTGACCACTGGCTCTACGTCAAGGCTTTCTACCTGAACCTGCCGTTCTGGCTGGGCCGCATGATCGGGTATTTCGTGCTGCTGGGAGGAGCGATCTACATCCTCAAGAAGCTCTCCGTTGATCAGGACAATGACCCGGCCCCCGGGGTAGAGCGCCTCAAGAAGGCACGCCGCCTTTGCGCCGCCTTCCTGCCCATCTTTGCCCTTACTGCCACCTTCCTCGCCTTTGATTTGCTCAAGGGTCTCGACTACAAGTGGTTCTCAACCATGTATGGGGTCTACTTTTTCGCCGGTTGTGCCCTCAACGGCATGGCATTGCTGATCCTCACCTCCATTTTGCTGCGCCGCGCCGGCTACCTGCAGACCGTGATGAGCCCCGAGCATCACCACATCATGGGCAAGCTGACTTTCGCGTTCGTTGTTTTCTGGGCATACGTGACCTTCTCCCAGTTTTTCCTGATCTGGTATGCTAACATCACCGAGGAGACCAGCTACTTTATCCTGCGCAACACGGGCAACTGGAACATCGCCAACATCGCCCTGGTGTTTGGCCACTTCGCATTGCCTTTCCTCTTCCTCATTCGCCAGGATGTCAAAAAGACACCGGCCCTGATGATCCCCATCACCATCTACCTCTTCATCCTGCACGCTCTTGACCACTATATCATCGTGGCTCCCGAGCGCGGCCCGTCTCTCACTGTGGGTAACGAGGCAGGGGCTTCGCTCTTGCCTTCCGGAAGCGTGGTGTGGCTGGATCTGCTTGCCTTTGTCACAGTCGGCGCATTCTTCGCGTTTGTCTATCTGCGCTCATTTACCAAGAATAGCCTCTATCCTTGCCGCGACCCACGCATTCTCGAATCCGCCAATCTGTATAACTAACAGTCACGCCTTTCTCTTCACCCCGGAAATCTCATCTTCTTTAAGGACAATGTCTAATCAGCATTCTAACCACCGCGACACACCGCTGCGTCGATTCAATGCCTTTTGGTGGGGCCTCGCTTACTTTGGTATCTTCGGTCTCGTTTCTGCCCTCGTATACTGGCAGACCGGAGCGCCTGTTGACGCCGTCTACCAGTCCCGTTCCGCGGACCGCTATGAAGTCAGGGCAAAGGTTGATGCCGATCAGGCAGCATTGCTGCCGCCTGCTGATGTCACTGAAAAGCTCACCGATGAGATCAAGGGCGGCCCTCAGGCCACTGATCAGTTTGTTCCCGGCTCCGCCTCACACAAGCGTGCGATGGAACAGCTTGCCTCGGGTGGGGACGAAGCCTCCAACGAGGGCATGGGCCTCTACATGGCCAAGCAATGTCACACCTGTCACGGTGCGGATGCCAATCGCCCGATTTCCCCCGCGTATCCCAAGCTCGGAGGACAACATTCGGAATATCTGGCAGCCCAAATCATGGACATCCACAACGGCGCGCGCACCAATGGAGGTAGTGCGGTCATGAAGGGAATGACCACGGCAATGAATCTGACCCAGGATGAGGCGAAGACCATTTCAGACTGGATCGCCGGATTGGATCGCCCGGCTGCCGAGCTCGCCGAGGGCGAGGGCAAGAACCTCTACATGGCTAAAGCATGTGCCACCTGTCACGGACCTGATGCCAATACGCCGATCATGCCTGCCTACCCGCGCCTTGCAGGCCAGAATTCCCAATATCTTTACGATCAGATGAAAGCGATCAAGGACGGCACACGAGCCAACGGCCAGAGCGCGGTCATGAAAGGCATCATGGCCAACGTCAGTGATGAAGAAATAAAAATCATCGCGGATTGGATCGCGGGCCAGAACTAATCCATTTTCCCACCAGAAGTAAAAATCATGTCCACTCAAAGTAACGCTCCCAGCCCTGAGGATATCGAACTGCGTTCGGAGATTGACCGCTCACTGCGTCACCCCGTGATGTTCTTTTTCACCAGTGGAGCTGCCTGGCTGGCAGTTTCCCTGGTGCTCGGCATCATCGCCTCCATCAAAACACACAACCCGGCTTTCCTCAGTGAGTGCGCGTTCATCCAATACGGGCGTTCCTTCCCGGCGCACCTCAACACACTTGTGTATGGCTGGGGTGCTCAGGCTGCATTCGGAGTGATGATCTGGCTGATGGCCCGTTTGTCCCGTAAGCCAAGCCGCAATGCAGGCACACTTCTGGTGGCCGGTCATGTGTGGAATCTGGCCGTTATGCTTGGCACAGGGGGCATTCTCATGGGACACGGCACCGGCAAGCACTGGATGGAGTTTCCCACCTTTGTCTGGCCTGTTCTTCTTGCCAGCTACGCGGCCATTGCTATCTGGGTTCTGATATCGTTCCGTGTGCGCCATGGTGACCACACTTATATTTCCCAGTGGTATCTGCTCGCTGCCTGTATCTGGTTCCCCTGGATTTACCTGACGGCAAACCTCTATGTGAATGTCTTTGACGTGCACCCTCTGATGGCCGCCGCCATCAATGGGTGGTTCAGGCAGGCCCTTGTGCTGCTGTTCTTTGTGCCTATCGCCATTGCCAGTGCTTACTATATTACTGCAAAAATCACCGGGCGAGCCGTCTACAATTACTCGTACGCAGCAGGTGGGTTCTGGGCACTTGCCATCATCGCCCCATGGGCTGGCATGGATGCTGTCATGGGTGCCCCTATCCCCATGTTCCTTCAATACGCCGGAGCTGCTGCCTCCATGCTGGTTGCGGTTCCGCTCATCTACGCGGGGGTCAGTGTCCTGAAGACAACAGCCGGCCAGAACGAGAAACTCGCCAACAGCCCCTCGCTGCGTTTCACCGTTGCCGGCATTTTTGGATTGCTTGCCCTTGCCGTGCTTGGAGTCATTCTGGCCCACCCCGGAGCCATCCGGTATTCACAGTTCAGCCTTGCCGGCTATGGTTATGACGTCCTGGCCCTCTATGGTTTCTTCAGTATGTGCATGTTTGGTGCGATTTACTTCATCGTCCCGCGTGTCACACGCCGCGAGTGGCTCTCCCGCCGCTTGATCCGCACCCACTTCTGGTTCTCTGTTTATGGAGTCTGCCTGATTCTGCTTTTCTGCACACTACTCGGGGCTTTCCAGCAGGGAGCGGCCCAGGAGAACTTCAACCAGCCATGGAAACAAGCCGTCAACAGCACGTTCCCCTTCGCCGTTGGGACCACATTTGCCTGGTGCGCGATTTTGTGGGCAAACATTTTCTTCTTTATTCATCTCACACTGATGTGGCTGCGTCTCGGCCGCCGCAGCTCTCACCCAACGCTTCTGCGTCGTGATCATTCTGCTCTTGGGCCTCACGGCCCGGAGGGTGATGTTGATGATCTCGAGGGAGCCCAAGCCTAGTATTCCACTCTACGTCCACCTGATCACTTCCAACCAAGTCCATGACCCTGAAATCTTTTCTCATCGGAATGTTTGCCAGCTTCGGCCTTGCCTGGCTCTGCATGATTGCCATTCCAACGGCTAAAATGGCATCCCTTCCTCCCGTTAAAATGTCCGCCGAGGAGGACGCGGAATACTACCAGCGTAAAACCGCCGGCCGGATATTTGATGGTGCGCAGATTTATGCTGCCAATGGCTGCTACACCTGCCACTCCCAGTTGATCCGCCCCACATACCTGGGCAGCCAGATCTTCCGCAAGGATTTCGCCGGCGTTTCCAATGCCGATGGCGACACCCGCCGTGAGACACATTACGATGACTACTCCGGAGAGAAATACGCCCAGATCGGCCTGACCCGGATGGGGCCGGATTTGAGCAACTTCGGCCACCGTGCGGAGGCCTATGCTGCGAAAACGGGCATCACGGCAGAGCAGTGGGTTCTCGGGCATCTTTACAACCCACGCAACAACGAGATCAAGCTCGGAGAGCAGGGAGAAAAAATCGATATGGGCTGGTCCAATTGCCCCTCGCAAGTCCAGATGTTTGAGGAAAAGGATTTTGTTGGACAGGGCGACCCTCTCGCTGTGGCTGTGTCCGGATCCACAGGGGCGATTCAGCCCGGAACTCCCCGGACTCAAATTGTTCCCCGTGAGGATGCCCTGGTGCTTGCCAGCTATCTACTTGCACTCAAGCGAGACTCAGCTCTGCCAGAGAGCATGAACTATGCGCCCAAGGCCGCAGCTGCCCCCGCAGATAAGAACTAAGGACCCCGCCGATCACTCCGAAATCTTTTTCATACCATGTCTGAACCATCTACAAGCAAACCAGATCTCGACGAGGATACCAATGTGAGCATTGATGCCGCAGCGGCTGAGCGAGAGAATGATATGTTTACCGAGGGGGCTGAGCCTATCTCACTCTGGGTCATTCTCAGTGGTGCCTTTGTCTTTCTGATCGCCGGTGGTGTGATTGCCGGCAGCCTGCTTGATTACAACAACTACGTGAAGCCAGACTATGTCCGGGCAACAGCTCCCGGTGCTGCCAGTGCCTCGACACTCCCCAAGTCAGCAATGGAGGCTTATCTTAAGATTGGCAAGAAGGCCTACACCGCCTGTGCGGGTTGTCACCAGCCTGGAGGAGAGGGCAACGCCGCCTATCCACCACTGGCTAATTCCGAGTGGGTAACTGGTCCGAGCTTGCGCCCTGCTTTGATTATTCTCAACGGTGTGCACGAGGCCATCACCGTCGATGGCAAGACCTACAATGCCAACATGCCCAGCATGGGATCCGGAATGGATGCCAAGCAGCTCGCCGGCTTGCTCAACTACATCCGTAACAGCTTTGGCAACCAGAGTGACTCCCTGATCAGCCTGGAAATGGCCCAGAATGCCCTCGATATCTCCAAGGAACGCGACGGGGGCCAGGTGACTGCCACGGAGCTCAATGCAAATTACAATATCGACCTCGAGGGAACTCCACTTGATCCTGATACGCTGGTGGATCCAAAAACCCTTCTTCCCATCGAAGCCGCCCAATAAAATCTGCCGATACCCGGAGCTCCGGCCCTCTTTCCAATCTGATAGCCGCTAACCGCCCGCCATACTGACACACAATCCATAGATAAAAGCCTGATACCAATTTGCGCAATATAGCTGCTGATGTAGCGTGCCACGCTGCAACTTCTGCAACCTCATCAGTATTGCCAAATTCGGCCAGGGCTTGATCAACGTCCCAAGTTTCCACTCACCATTATCCTCTTATACCCGTCATGAGCGACCAACACGACGATCACCACGATCACCACGACCCAGGATTTATCCGGAAATACATTTTCTCCACCGACCACAAGATCATCGGCTTGCAGTATGGTATTACAGCCATGCTTTTCCTGCTGTTTGGCTTCTACCTGATGATGGTCATGCGTTGGAGCATTGCCTATCCCAACGAACCACTTCCAGTATGGATGAGCTGGCTCTTTACCGAGGACTGGAAGGCACAGTGGCTCGTGGAAGGCAAGTTGCCGGGTGAAACCTACAACATGTTTGGTGCCATGCACGGTACTATCATGGTGTTCCTCGGTATCGTGCCGCTCGGATTCGGTGCCTTTGGTAACTATGTCACCCCATTGCAGATCGGTGCTCCTGACATGGCGTTCCCTCGCCTCAACATGACCTCATACTGGCTTTATGTCATTGGTGGACTCATGATGTGTGCAAGCTTCTTCATGGAGTCAGGTGCAGCCAAGTCCGGCTGGACAAACTACCCGCCGCTATCCTTCTACGCCGACATCCAGTATCCGCACCAGTTTTGGACCGGACAGACACAGTGGTTGCTGGGACTGGTCATGCTGATCTCTTCCTCCCTGCTGGGATCGGTGAACTTCATTACCACCATTATCAACCTGCGTGCCAAGGGCATGACCTGGATGCGCATGCCGTTCTTTGTGTGGGCGATGCTGGTTACGGGTTTCCTCCTCTTGCTGGCCTTCCCGCCACTCGAGGTCGCTGGAATCATGCAGGTTATTGACCGCATGTTTGGCTCGAGCTTCTTCCAGCCATCAGGGCTCTATCACCAGCAGATTGGCCTGGCCGACGCTTCCGGTGGAGGCAGCCCATTGCTCTTCCAGCACCTCTTCTGGTTCCTTGGCCACCCAGAGGTTTACGTGCTGCTTTTGCCTGCAATTGCGTGCGTGGCAGAGATTATCCCGGTGTTTACCCGCCGCCCGATCTGGGGCTACAAATCCATGGTTTACGCCGTTCTGGTGCTCGGATTCCTCTCCTTCATTGTCTGGGCACACCACATGTATATGACGGGTATGGGGCCGGCCATTTCGGCTTTCTTCCAGACGACGACCACCCTGATTTCCATTCCCTCGGTGATCTTGCTGACCTGTTTGCTGATTTCCCTCTGGGGCGGCTCGATCCGCTTCACCCCACCGATGATGTGGGCCTGTGCCTTCCTGCCCATGTTTGGCATTGGTGGCCTCACCGGCCTTCCGCTTGCCTTTAACCTCGTCGACCTGCACCTGCACGACACCTACTACGTCATTGGGCACTTCCACTATGTGGTGGCGCCGGGCATTTTGTTTGGATTCTTTGCCGGAGTGCATCACTGGTATCCCAAGATCACCGGTCGCTTTACGAGCAGGTTCCTCAACCAGCTTCATTTCTGGCCTTCCCTCATCCTGATGAACACCCTGTTCTTCCCGATGCTGGTCCAGGGTATGGCAGGTTTCCACCGTCGCTGGTACAACGGAGGTGATGCCTATCTGACTGCTGACCCGGAGAGCGCCAATGTTTTCGGCAAGACCATTGCCGAGTATATTGACCTCAACATCATGATGTCCTGGTCAGCGTGGCTTCTCTGTGCAGCCCAAATTCCATTCATCATCAACATCTTCTACTCACTGAAATTCGGCAAGAAAGTGGAGAGCGACAACCCATGGGATGCATGTTCCCTCGAGTGGGCCACTCCAACGCCTCCAGGCCACGGCAACTTCCTTGAAGATCCTGTAGTCTACCGGGGACCTTACGAATATGCCCGTCCTGAAGTGGACGAAGACCACTACGTCCAATGGAGAGAGCCAGTGGAAAAAACCGACGAAAGCTAATCGAACCAAAGATCACCCAACACTCTAGCACTTTTTCTCATGGAAATTCCTTACGTTGTAGAATCCCGGAAAGATACCGGGTTGAATAACTCGAAAATCGGCATCTGGCTCTTCCTCGCATCCGAGGTAATGCTCTTTGGTGGTTTGTTCTCTGGATACGTCTTCCTGCGTATCTACGCTGATTACCCATGGCCGGAGCGTACCTTGCCTGTGCTGCCCGGTCTTATTAACACCTTCATCCTCATCGGATCTTCGGTGACGGTTGTCTTCGCCTGGGTCTCTCTCAAGCTTGGTCAGTGGCGCAAATTCCAGGTCTATATGGCGATCACCATTATTTGTGCGGCATTGTTCATGGTGCTTAAAGCTGTGGAATACAGTGCCAAGTTCCACCACCAGGCCATTCGCCTTACAGATTACACCGTCATTGAAGGGCACGCTCACCCCCAGGGTGGCAGCCACGAGTATGGGGCCCCTACCAAGAACTTCAATATCAAGGCAGATTCCGTCCAGATCAACCTGCGTCGTGTCGATGATATCTATTATGAGGAAATGGGTGAGCAATACACCAAGGGTGGCTTCGTGCTCGCCAATGATGTGGCTCTCAACGATGGCAATGTGCTGGCAAAAGGCACTCCTATCAGCAAGGAGATCATTGATCAGGCCAAGGAAGACTTCCTTGCAGCTGTTGCTCATAACAGCGAGATTGACATTGAACTGGGCCGTCGGGCATGGGCCGAAACGAAAGCCAGATTCCCCGGCAAAAAATACTATGAGCTTGTCGAGGCCGGCAAGACACTCAACGAGCTCGCTGCAGCTCAGAAAAAAAAGCTCGAGGCACAGCGCAAGGATGATTACCGCAGCGTGACGGCCAGTTTGACCTTCGTGCCTGGCACAGGCTCAGCGCTTATTACGGTGAATCCATATTGGGGTAAACTCAGCAACCCCAGGGAAGGGGACAGAGGCACCCTGCAGCTCAAGGATGAGACTCTTGTCTCAGGAACCACCGCGGACAGCTCCATTGCCCTTGCCATTGACGGCATTGACTTCCGTCATACGGTGGCCAAGGCAGAGGAGAAGGGAATTGACCCTGCCGTTGCAGTTGCCAATTCCTGGCTGCTTAAGGACGAGCAGATGAAACTCATCTGGGACAAGCACAAGCTGATCACCGCCAAGCTCGCCGAACAACTCAAGGCCAAGGATCGCAAGCCTACCGAGAACGACATCTACCGTATCAACTGGCAGGAAATTGCCGGCCTCATGGACACGGATCTCGCTACCCTTGAGGGTATGGAATACGACGACATTCTCGCCCTCTACCCCGGCGACATCGAGGGTTTTGCCGGGCCCAAGCACAAGAAGCATGGGGACCCCAGCTCAAGTGGTGTGGTTTATCCAGAGGTCGTGGTGCCCCGTGAGTTGGTCCGTTTTGAGTCCCTCTTCAGTCCCCGCTGGAATACGTATTACGCTACTTACTTCACCATAACCGGCCTGCACGGCCTGCACGTTGTTGCAGGTGCCCTAGTGCTCGCATATTACCTGTTCTTTGGTCGCAAGATGTTTGAAGAGAATCCTGAGTGGCTTGCCAACCGCGTGGAAGTCGGAGGCCTGTTCTGGCACTTCGTTGACCTTGTGTGGATTTTCCTCTTCCCCATCCTTTACCTCATGTAAGCGAACCCTCCTCTATTCACTCCTCAACAATTCACGATTCACAATGGCTGACTCACCTGAAGCGATTAAAAAACACATCAAGCTCTATCTTCTGATAGGGGTCATCCTCTTTATCTGCACTGTGCTCACCGTCGCTGTGGCCAAGTTCGAGTTTCTCGATTTTGGTGAGCGCGGCTTTGATGGTGTGGATGCAACGATTGGTCTGCTCATCGCCACCTTCAAAGCGACGCTTGTGGCCCTCATTTTCATGCACCTCAACCATGAGAAAACACTGATCTACTGGTTGTTCGGCTTTGGGCTTTTCTTCGGTTTTTGCCTGATGGCTTTATTTGGATTTGCTTTTGCCGACCCGATCGAGTTCAAGGCTTTCTTCGGCAGATAGCCCGTGCTGGAAGGCTCAC
>CAYXEC010000030.1:0-22793 GCA_964463855.1 uncultured Verrucomicrobiales bacterium
TATGTAATCTTGGGCGTTGGGAAATACATGGAGATTGGCAGATGAGCGTTGTTTGAGTTTGTTCTCGATGGGCATGCGTTGCTTCCGAACCCGGCTGAGCAACTCAATCCAAGGCAGGAAAAACCAGGCAGCCATGGCTAAGATGCCGGCAAGAACCGACTCAAACAGGTAATAAAAGCAGAGCCCTGAGGCACACAGCATGACCAGGGCGCCAAGTTTGCGTAGAGCGGTTGTTTTGCAAGAGCACAGCGCGTAACCAAAGATGATGACGGCGATAACAGTGTAGAGTTCCTTCATTGGAAAAACTTATCAGCAGCAAGGAAAATAATGCAGTGGAGGATAGGGTAAACGGCTCCTTTAAGCAAGGATACAAATGTCATTTGAGATGTCACAGTGGCATACTAATGAGGGATTGCAACTTGTGAAAATGCCTGCGCGGGATATGGTAGGCTCATGGCAATTGAAACTTTTAATGGAGTTAGCCCCAGCATCGCCGCGAGCGCCTTTGTTGCCGGGAGTTCCGATGTCATCGGGCGGGTCAGTATTGGGGAAGAGGCAAGCGTTTGGTATAACACCACTCTGAGGGGCGACATCCATGAAATTGTCATTGGGCCCAGGTCCAATGTTCAGGATAATGCGGTGGTTCATCTGGCAGATGACTACGGGGCATATATCGGTGAGCTTGTCACCGTGGGTCACGGCGCGATCATTCACGCCTGCACTGTGAAGGACGAGGTGCTCGTTGGTATGGGGGCATGCATTCTGGATGGAGCGGTGATCGGTGAGCGATCCATTATTGGAGCTCATGCCCTGGTGACTGGAGGTATGGAAATCCCGCCCGGTTCTCTGGTGCTTGGGAGTCCAGCTAAAATTGTCAAAGCCCTCGATAAGGATCAGCAGGCGGGGATTAAATACTGGGCAGAGAAGTATGTAAAAGTGTCACGTCAATACCTTGAACGTCCCAATGGAGGCCAAGTAATATGAACCATCATGTCAAAGTTGAGCCGGTGGCTTTGATGCCAACTTCAGCCGGGTGCGCTGTATTTCTCGGCGATGGTGAAAAGGTCATCGTATTTTACGTTGAGCCGGCCATTGGAGCATCCATCAATGCGGTCATGTCTGGAGTCAAGCCGCCCAGACCCCTCACGCATGATTTGTTTTCACAGATGCTCGATGCCTTTGGCGCCAAGGTTGACAGGGCGGTTATTGTCAAAGTCGACGGCGATGTTTTCTACGCCCGGCTTTTTATTACGGCTGAGAACGAGATTATGGAGCGCAAGGTCGTTGAGATAGATGCCCGTCCAAGTGATTGTCTTGCACTGGCAGTGAGGCAAGATGCGCCCATCTACGTGAGGCAGCATGTTTGGGATGAGCTCCGGGATATGTCAGAGGTGCTCGCCGAGCTCAAGGAAAAGGGAGGGGATATGACCGGCTATGGCAAAGAGGAAACAGATGATCCGGATGAGCAACCCGGTCATGATGATTAAGCCCTGCCATATTCCCTGTGCAAAAATTCCAGTGCTTGTTCTCTGGATTGGAGAGTTCCCTCCAGTTGTTCAGTCTCAATTCTTGAGAGGATTTCCCGGAACTCCGGACCGGGGGTCATGCCCAATTCAATGAGGTCTTTGCCGCTGATTAGTGGTGCGGGAATTAGTGGCTCGGCAGCAAACTCCTCTTCCTTGGTGCGTAAAAATTCGTAATTGTCGGTAAATCCATTGCTGCTGGCACAGTCAACGCGATGCAGCTCCATCTCGTCCTCATAGGTAGGGCGTGCCATGAAGCGTTTGACCTTGGCGGTGCGCATATTCTGCACATTCATGAAGTTCATGTGATTGGCAACCATGGCCTCAACATCGCTCGTAATACGGTTGGAGTATCTGAGCCGCTGTAGGATGGCTTCAGCCATTTCCGCACCGACACGGTCATGTCCGTTGAAGCGAATGCGCTGCTCGCTCTCGTCATAACTGGAAGTGGGAGGCTTGCCGATGTCATGCAGAATTACAGCAAGTGCCAGCCTGGCTGACGGGTTTTCTGAAAGCATCCCGAGCATGATGCGGGTGTGGGTATAGACATCACCCTCTGGGTGCCATTGGGGTGGTTGCTCGCAATGGATAAGGTCATAAACTTCGGGGATGATGTGCTTCATGAGTCCACTCTCTGTGAGCAAGTCAAAGCCACGGGCGCGGTGTTTAGCAGTGATGATGGTGGTGAATTCCTCGCGGATGCGTTCTGCACTGATCTTAGCCAGCAAATCAGCATGGTTGCAAATTGCCTTCCATGTCTCCGGTTCTATGTCAAAGCCAAGCGTGGCGACAAAACGCACAGCGCGCATCAGGCGCAAAGCGTCTTCCCTGAAGCGTTCACACGGGTCTCCTATCGCCCGTATAAGCCTGGCATTGAGGTCTTTTTTGCCATCGACAAAATCAATGATTTCGCCGGATTCTGTATTTTGAAACAGCCCATTGATAGTGAAGTCCCTGCGGAGAGCATCTTCTTTGGGCTCAGTGAAGGTAACTGATTCCGGGCGCCTGCCGTCGGTATAGGAGCCGTCGTTGCGGAAGGTGGCGATTTCAAAATCAAAGCCCCGGGTGTTGACCAGTATCACACCGAAATGGGCACCGATGGCATTGGAATCGGGGAATATTGCCTGGACTTCATCGGGGGTTGCGGAGGTGGCGATGTCGTAGTCCTTGGGCTCTATACCCAGAAGGATGTCGCGCACACAGCCACCGGCAAAATAAGCCGTGTGGCCCCTCTGGGAGAGAAGCTCAGCGGTGGCTTGTGCGGCTTTTTTGAGATCGGACACGTGCTTATTTAGGCAGAATTTCCCGCGATTGGCAGTGCAATTATGCTTGTTCTTCCATCGTCAAATAGGCTTGCAAGCCATAGGGCTAGAAGGTATGTGGCTTGTCCCGCTTGCGACACTGCAGGCCGCAGCCATTGCTCTGTTGCGCCATGAAACTATCCAGCTTGTTAAGTTCCAAACAAGTCATCCTTGATTTGAAGGGAGAGGTGTGTGCTGACGCATTGGCCAATATGGTTGAGCATCTGATCTCCAGAGGTGTTCTCGATGTCAATTTGCGTGCCGAGGTCATAGAGCTGCTCGAGGAGCGGGAGCGCAAAGTCAGCACGGGTATCGGATCGGGTGTTGCCATACCACACGCATTTTCAGACTCGATTGACCGGGTCATTGCAGCGTTTGGACGCTCTGTGGAGGGCATCGATTTTGAGGCCATTGACAATGCACCAGTGAATCTGGTGATGCTTCTCATCGTTCCCTGCAAGGAACGCAGCATGCATTTACAAACCTTGGCGGCGATCGCTAAAATGTTCAAAAACTGCTCGATACGCCAGCAGCTCCTCAGCACTGAGAGTGTAGATGACATTCTGGCTATTTTTGATGCTGATTCTTCTGAGGTGGAAGCGGGGGGGGGAAGTGGGCAGAGGTATCAATCCCGCTGATAATTCACGAGTTTTTCATGATGATACAAGAATTGGAGGAAGTGCTGTCCCGGGCCATGGGGGACATAGGTTTGGATGTGCCGGAAGATTTTCAGGTGCAGGTGGAGGCATCTGCCGATTTGCGCTTTGGAGATTATCAGAGCAATGTGGCGATGGTGTTGGCTAAACAACTTCGCACCAATCCGCGTGAGCTTGCCTCCAAGCTGATTGAAGCGATGACACTCGGTGAGCTTGCCGCTGCGGAGATTGCCGGTCCGGGGTTCATCAATTTTCGTGTGTCGAAGGCTGCGTGGAGCTCCGGCATGTCCGCGCTACTTGGTGATGAGAGGCTAGGGGTGGCAATGGCCAGCCCGGCACAGACGGTAGTGATTGATTTCTCTGCTCCAAATGTCGCCAAGCCCATGCATGTTGGTCATATCCGTTCAACCATTATTGGCGACAGCTTGTCACGCATTGCTCGGTTCCTTGGGCACAAGGTCATTACCGATAACCACATTGGTGACTGGGGCACCCAGTTCGGAATGATCATTCATGGCTGGAAGACAATCATGAAGGAGGCTGACCTTGAGGCGGACCCTGTTGCTGAGCTGCTGCGCGTGTATCGCGAGGTCAATGCCCTTTGTGGTGAAGATGGCAGTGTGCGTGAGCTCTGTAAGCAGGAGCTCGTCAAGCTGCAGGGTGGTGATGAAGAAAACCTCAGGATCTGGGAAAGGTGTGTGGAGCTCTCCAAGCAGGGATTGCAAGGAATCTACGACCGGCTCGATGTCCATTTTGACCACTGGTATGGGGAGAGTTTTTACAATGACCGCCTCGCACCGCTCGTTGATGAGATGCTTGAGAGTGGGGTGGCCCGGGAGAGCGAGGGTGCTGTTTGCGTGTTTTTTGACGGCGATGCCAAACTCGAGGACAAGCCGGCGATCGTGCGCAAGGCAGATGGTGGCTTCCTCTACGCAACCACGGACCTGGCGACCATTGATTTTCGCGTCCAGGAGTGGCAGGCAGATCAGATTTGGTATGTTGTCGGAGCGCCTCAGCAGCTTCATTTCCAGCAGATTTTTGAGACTACCC
The DNA here is from genome assembly GCA_964463855.1 of uncultured Verrucomicrobiales bacterium. Lineage (GTDB taxonomy): Bacteria > Verrucomicrobiota > Verrucomicrobiia > Verrucomicrobiales > Akkermansiaceae > Oceaniferula. The sequence continues at coordinate 4,531 of CAYXEC010000030.1, forward strand.
GCAAACGCGGGCAAGACCCCGGCATGCACCACATCGCATTCGGATCGATCCTTGGTGAGGACCGTAAGCTGATGAAAACACGCAGCGGGGACAACGTCCAACTCGTGGATGTTCTTGAGGAGGCAGTCGAGCGGGCTGACCGGGTCATTGGTGAGAAAAACCCGGACATGGATCCGGCTCAGCGAGCCCGGGTGGCTGCGATTGTGGGCATTGGATCAGTCAAGTTTGCCGAGTTGTCGCAACACCGCATGACTGACTATGTTTTCAGTTGGGATAGAATGCTCGCACTCCAGGGGGACACCGCGCCCTACCTGCAATACAGTTACGTAAGGGTTCGCTCGATTTTCCGTAAGCTCGACAAGGACGTCCATCTGGATTCGTCTGCCTTGTCCATAGAGGCCGATGCGGAAATACACCTCGCGCGCATGCTGCTTCGCTTCGGAGAGACGGTGCCAACACTTCTGGATGATTTCAGACCCAACTTGCTGGCCAACTACCTGCTCGACCTGGCAAAGGCATTTCACTCTTTCTTCGAGGCCTGCCCGGTATTGAAGTCCGGGGGGGCGACCCGGAACACTCGGCTTGTTTTATGCGAGCTTACGGGCCGCGTGCTCGAGAAAGGGCTTGGATTGCTCGGCATTGACGTGCCTGAGAGAATGTAAGATCCGTTAGTCGCGCTCTCGCGCAAACTTGTCGCTGTGTCTCGTCAACGAAGCCTCTTTTGTTTTTTCGGGACGATGCATGGGTTTTCCTGTGACCGGCAAGCCGGTGTTTTTTGGGGTGCGGGATTTTGAGGCTGTTTGTTCAGCTGGTGCATTACTCGGGGCCAGGCTGCTGGTCCTTCTTTTCTGGATGAAGGCTCTCTGGGGAGACTTTTGCTCCGCGTGATTTTTCAGGAGGGTGCTTCGGCTTCTATAGCTTGCCCCCGGGTGCTTGTCGTCATGGTCTTTGCGGTCGTCAGGTTTGACGGAGGGATGGCGGCGGTGGTCAGAGGAATGTTTTTTGCCATCGTCCCTGTGCTGGTATGATGAATGGCGGTCTTGGTGTTGATGGCCGGAGTGCCCTGATGGTCTGGGGCAGGTTACATAACCGCTGCCGCTTTTACGATACCAGGTGTCACCATGCGTGTAGTAACGATGACCGTGCACATAAGTGGTGCGGCAGCCGTAAGGGAGGCGCGATATGCTTCGGTAATGGTGGTGTTTGCCCAAACTGCCGTGGTAGCCATGGGGACGGGGGCATATGACGTAGTGGCTGCCACTGCGGCGATACCACCGGTTATCACAATAATAGTAGGGAGTGCCGCCGACATAAATCGTGTGGTAGCCGTAGGGCAGTGTGGTGAAAGTGGCACTGCCCGAGTAATTGTAGCTGCCCTCATAGTAGGGGTCCACACAAGAGCAGAGTGACAATATGCACAGTGCTGTCAAAGTTGGGAGGAGAACTTGCTGATTCATATGCCTTTGAGACGTATTGTGAGCCATGGTATTCATTTTTTTTGGGTTCTTCCAGTGATTAATGGCCAAGTGCAGTTTTTGATCCCTTGGTGAGATGCCGGGACTTGCAATTCTCGTGCAATCTGGCGCAATGGTCGGGTGAATACGGAACAATGGATTGCAGCGGACCGGGCGCATTGCTGGCATCCATTCACGCGTCAGGATGATTGGCTGCGGGGAGTGCCTGCAGATCCATTGGTACTTGTGGAGGGGGAGGGTTGTTGGCTGATGGATTCCGAGGGCAAGCGATACATTGATGGTAATGCATCGATCTGGACCAATGTGCACGGGCACCGGCATCCCATCATCAACGCGGCAATCACCAGGCAGTTGGAGAAAGTGGCACACACCAGCTACCTTGGCTTTGCCAACCCCCGTGCCAGTGAGCTGGCAGAACGCTTGTGCGCCATCTTCCCGGCAAAGACACTGGAGCGGGTCTTTTTTTCCGATGATGGCTCCACCGCTGTTGAGTGCGCGCTCAAGATGGAGATTCAATACCGGATGCAAGTGGGGCAGCCGGAGCGGGTTGGCTTCATCGCATTTGATCAGGCCTACCATGGTGACACGATGGGGGCAGCGTCGCTGGGCGGAGTGGGCGAATTTTTCGACCGGTTTAGAAAGTTTGGGTTTCCCGTCACCCATCTCAAGGGGCTGGAGGATCTCGAATCCTTGGGTGCTGATGTGATTGGCCAAACCAGTGCTGTCATTATCGAGCCCCTTGTTCAAGGGGTGAACCAGATTCGCCTCTGGCCCAAGGGAATGCTTGCTGCTTTGAGGCGATGGTGTGACCACCATGACGTACATCTCATTCTCGATGAGGTGATGACCGGGTTCGGGCGTACGGGAACCATGTTTGCCTGTCAGCAGGAAGAGGTTATCCCTGATTATTTGTGCCTGGCCAAGGGTCTGAGTGGTGGATATCTGCCGCTGGCGGCTACCATGGTGAGCAATGAGATCTACGATGCATTCTCGGGTGGGGCTGAAAGGGCTTTTTATTACGGGCATAGCTATACCGCCAATCAGCTGGGGTGCGCTGCCGGTCTTGCAAGTCTGGATGTGTTCGAGCAAGAGCAGACATTTGAGCAACTCCCGGAGAAAATCCAGTTCATGTCCACCCAGCTCGAGCGGCTCGCGGACACTGAGCCGCTCGTTTATGAAGTGAGGCAGTGCGGTATGATCGCAGGCATCGAACTCCGTGGAAAAGATGGTAAGCCTTTTGATAGGCAGTTGCGAGTTGGCGAGACAGTGTCCGTCATGGCCCGCAATTACGAGGTGTTAACGCGGCCAATCCTGGACACACTGGTGGTCATGCCGCCACTGTCGATCTCTCTGGACGAAATAGCCATCCTTTGTGGCGGTCTTGCAGCCGCCATCAGCGACTTTAGCAAACAATAATGAAGCACATCGCCATCGTTGGATCCGGTGCAGTGGGTGGTTATTACGGTGCCAGACTTGCCGACGCAGGTCTGGATGTGCATTTCCTGCTGAGGTCAGATTATGCACATGTGAAGCGCCATGGCTGGAGTATTCAAAGCATCCATGGCGACATGAAGCTTCCATCCGTGAAGTGCGCGAGGACTCCCCAGGAAATCGGCCCGGTGGATTTGGTGATCATCGCCTGGAAAACCACGGCAAACCACCATTACCGTGAGGTTGTGGGTCCATTGCTGGATGAAAAGACCCTGATCTTGAGTTTACAGAACGGTCTGGGCAACACCGAGGAGCTTGCGAGCCTTTTTGGAGGCTGGCGCGTGTTTGGTGGGCTTTGTTTTGTGTGTATCAACCGCACTAGCCCGGGGCATTTGTGCCACAGTGCTTCGGGCATGGTCAGGTTGGGCGAATTTGAGCCTCAATCGGGCGGGGTTTCCGGGAGACTGGAGGACATTGTAGGGCTGCTCAGGGGTGCGGGTATTGATGCGCATGCCGTTGAGGATTTGAAAAAAGCCCAATGGATGAAGCTGGTATGGAATATCCCTTTCAATGGTCTGGCCATTGCCGAGGGAGGAGTGGATACGGCAGAGCTGCTGTCACGGCCCGGTGCCGAGAGCCGCATCCGCAGAATTATGAAGGAGGTGCAGGCGGTTGCAGGCGCCATGGGTTATTCGATTGGGGATGATTTTCTCGATCAGCAGATAGCGACCACCAGGACTATGAAAGCCTACCGGCCATCCAGCCTGATTGATTATCTCGAAGGGCGTGAAGTGGAGGTGGACTCCATCTGGAGAGAGCCCTTATCCCAGGCCATTGCCTTGGAGGTCCAGACACCCGAGATGGAGCGATTGATCCATCAAATTAAGGAGCGGCTGAGTCAAAGGGGAAATTAATCACATTTTGTACGAGACAAATTCCTTGGAGTATGGTTTTCCAGTGCTCGCGCAGCCTAAGCACGGTTTTTTTTCTAACCGTTTTGCTGCACATTCACCTCAAACAACTTACATAGCATTTACCAATGGAAACAGTAACAAAACGTGACCTCGTTATCAAACTGAGCAACAAGACAGGGATTGGACAGGGGGAGGTCCTCAAGGTTATCGAAACCATGATGGAAACCATCACCAGTGAGCTGGCAAGCGGCAACACGGTGGTCATGCGTAATTTTGGATCTTTTCAAGTTCGCGAGATGAAGGGCAAGGTGGGACGTAATCCCAAGAATCCCGGTCACGATATGAAAATTCCGCCCCGGGCAATCGTTAAGTTCAAGCCGGGCAAGGAAATGAAGGAGCGTGTGGCTCGCATCCTCCCGCTCATCCAGGAAGGATAATGTTACCCATGAGCATTCAGTCCAAAAAACAAGAGCTGCTCGAGGAGCTGGGCTTTTTTCAAGATTGGACTGAGCGTTACGAGTATGTCATTGGCCTGGGCAAGAAGCTTGAGGCCATGCCCGAGGCGAGCAAGACCGGGGAGCATCTCATCAAGGGCTGTCAGTCACAGGTTTGGCTGGATGCTGATTGTGACGGAGGGGTCATGCACTATGTGGCGGACTCTGACTCGCTTATCACCAAGGGAATGATTGCTCTTTTTATAAGGGTTCTCGATGGGGAGGCTCCGGATGACATCCTCCAAGCCGATCTCGGGTTTATTGATGAAACCGGGCTCAAAGAGCACCTGGCCCCTACGCGGGCAAACGCCTTGAGCCTCATGGCTACACAGATGAAGCAGCGCGCGCTCGAGTTTGCCGGCTAGAGGCCGCGGGCCATCTAAGGTGCATCACTTTTGGTTTTGGAGCCAGCTGTGGATTTCCTCCGCTGATTTTTTCCCAATACCGGGAACGGATTCCAGCTCCCTGGCATTCGCAGCACGGATCCGCTTGACGGAACCAAAACGACGCAGCAGAGCTTCCTTGCGTTTTGGTGAGATTGCCGGGCATTCATCGAGCAGGCTTTCGCGAATCCGGCGGCGCAGCAGCAGTTCATTGTAATTGTTGGCAAAACGATGGGCCTCGTCCCGGATGCGCTGCATCAGCTTGAGAGCCCCGGAGTCATGTGGCAGGAGGAGGGGCTCGCTAATACCTGGCCTGAAAATCTCCTCTCTTTGCTTGGCGAGGCCAATGACAGGCAAGTCATGTAATCCAAGCCGGCGCAGCTCTTTGACAGCCATGCCCAACTGACCCTTGCCGCCATCGACAATGACCAGGTCGGGGATGTGCAAAGGGGATTTGCCTTCCCGGGCAAGCCGGCGCAGTGCCTCAAGGGTTTGTTCCTGACTGTGCTGGGCACCAGACACATTGTTTTCAAGAAGGATGCGCGAGTAGCGTCTCCTTACCACCTCGGCCATGCTGGCGAAGTCATCCTGTCCTTGAACCGTTTTGATGCGGTATCTCCGGTAACCTTTGTTTTCGGGGCTTCCCTCAACGAATCTGACCATGGAGGCAACAATATGGTTGCTCGAGACATTGGAAATATCGAAGCACTCCATGATGTTGAGTTTATCGGGAAGGCCCAGGGCCTCCTGAAGCTCTCTGAGGTCTTCCCTGGGATGCACGGTGCTGGCCACGGAGCCGCCGCCTCGGGAGAAGCTGCGGGCAGGGCTTAGGGTTTTTTCAAGATTGTCGATGATGTCCCTGAGGCGGGCGGCCTTTTCAAACTGGAGTTTTTCCGATGCGCTCTGCATTTGATCCCGCAGTCCCTGGAGCCGGTCTTTTTTGCCTTTGCCCTCAAGTAGTTGGACGGCTTCCATGACCCGCGAGCGGTAGTCTTGCCCGGAAACCTTGTCCACACAGGGGGCACTGCATGAGCGGATGATGTCTGCGTGGCAATGGCGATATTCGTTTTCACCCGGATCCCTGGGTCTGCATGTACGCAAGCCGAACTCGCGGTTAATCCACTCAAGGGTCGCCTTGATGGCTACGGAGTGGACAAAAGGGCCAAAATAACGGGCTCCGTCGTCCTTTCTGAGCCTCGTTAACATGAAACGGGGCAAAGGATCCTTGAGCTGGACTTTCACCATATAGAAGCGCTTGTCATCTCGCAGGCTCACATTGTAACGCGGGCGATACTGCTTGATGAGTTTGCTCTCCAGGATGAGGGCCTCCTGCTCATTGCGCACTGTCTGGATATCGAAGTCCTCAATGCTGTCTATGAGGGCACGGGTTTTGAGATCTGCACGCATTTTGCGCGAGGGCATGAAATAGCTGCCGACGCGTTTCTTCAGGTCGCGTGCCTTGCCGACATAAATGATTCCACCCAGACGGTCCTTCATAAGATAAACACCGGGTTTGTGCGGGGTCTGCCTCAGTTTTTGCTGGATCGCGGGCGTGGACATGGTTGGGCAGCCCTCAGGGAGGGCGGGACGAATGTGTTGTGAATCAAGTGGTGTGAGACAATGTCAATGTAATACATGGGCTAGCATAGTGTGGCTGTTGAGGCTGGCAAGTGCGCTGTTGCCCATGGCTTGGTTAAGAGGCATCGCAGACCGTCTTGTTGCTTTGTGTTGAGTAGCAATGAGCACCTCAGAGAGGTGAGGCATTTGCGCAGGCGATGCTGAATTCGGTACATGAACAGATCATAGTACCCCCATGTCGCTGTCAGTCTGCCGGATTACCCGTGCTTGCACCGCCAAGAAATCAAGCTACAATGCACTTGAAACGGTCTCCATGAAATCCATCATCTCTCACTTTTGCCTCTTATCCGCCTTAATACTGGCCACCTCTTCCCGCATCTTTGCCGCTGATCCTGCCGTGGTTGATTTTCCCGATTCGGCTCAAAACAAAGACATCCTGGAAATCCTTCAGATGGGGGGATTCATGATGTATCCCTTGGCGCTTTTGTCCGTGATATGCGTGGTGTTGATCCTTTTGTATTTCTTCACGATTCGCCGTAATTCCGTGGTTAGTGACAAATTCATGAGTGCTGCCGAGGCCCTGATCAGGAAGCGTGATTATCTCGGTCTGGTGGCACAATGCCAGCGCCAGAACCAGAGTGTTGCCCGTATCACTGAAAAGACACTCGATTTTATGACCAAGAACACGGGAACGACGTTCAAGGAGGTTCGTGAAGTTGCCCAGGCTGAGGGATCGCGCCAGGCAGGCATCCTTACGCACCGGATCAGCTATCTCAATGACATCGGCACCATTGCACCCATGGCTGGATTGTTGGGAACGGTCATCGGGATGATCCGCGCATTCATGGAAATCGCAAGTGGCAACTATGAGGGGGTCCATGCCAACAAGCTCGCCGAGGGTGTTTACCAGGCCTTGGTGACCACCGCGAGTGGTCTCGTCATTGGTATCACAGCTGTCATTTTTTATTCCATTTTCCGTGGCCGGGTACAGAAATACATTGCTGAACTAGAGGCTGCTGCAACGCATTTGATGGCCCTGCTTGCAGCTCAGTACCATCGGCGTGGCGGGGTTGCTCCCAAGCCGGTTTATTCACCGGATCCAGAGGACGAAGCTTACGACGATGACTTGCATTCTCATCAGCAAGCCGCCCGTGGAGCAGGCAGGCACGGTGCATCGACATCTGCCACAAGGCCATCCAATGACAGTCCAGAGATACATGGGATCTAGGCACTTGAATTCTCAGCTGCACTTATGAAATTTCAAACCAGAGAGCCTGACTCGGCAGCCTTTCCCCTGGCTCCGATGATTGATGTGGTGTTTCTTTTGTTGATCTTTTTCATTGCAACGATGCAATTTTCCCAGAGTGAGCGTGAATTAAATGTTTCCGTTCCGGTGGCCGAGGAGGGTGCGGACGCCAAGCAGACTGTTGGCGAAATCATCGTCAATGTACGGGAAGATGGCGGGGTCGTGGTTGACAATACGGAAATGACCCAACAGCAACTTCAGGAAAAATTGGAACGTATTGCCGCAGTGCACAAAAACCAGGCGATACGAATCCGCGGTGATGGCAAGGTCGAGTATCAAAAAATTGTAGAAGTCATCGACGTGTGCCAGAAAGCCGGAATTCCCAACATCTCATTTGCTACTCAGGTGCAACGCAGACGTAAATGAGTAACGGCTTCTATGTTTTGCCATGGCAGATAATCCTATAAGCAAATGATGAGATGAAATTCACTCCTCTAACCATCATGAGCATACGCACCCTTTCCATTGCCTTGTGCGCATCGCTGACACTTGGCTTGTTCCACCCGTTGGCTAGTGCCGAGGATGCCCCGCTGATTTCCGATCCGGCTCAGGATCAATTTGAATTTTGCAAACAGCTCTACAGGGAGGCCAATAATACCGAGGATCCAACACTCAGGGTGGATGCCTATAAGCGTGTTATTCCACGTTTGATTGCATACATTGAGCGCTTTCCCAACCATGAGAATGTTCAGGCCGCGAGTTATTATCTGGGAGAGTGCTACTACCATTCCGGTTCGATGGATGAGGGAAAGAGGCTGTTGCATGGGGTGGTGAATCGTTTCCTTGAAGGTCGTTATGTGGCACTTGCATCGAACAGGCTGGGCTATGATGCGGTGACTGAGAAAAAGTATGATCAGGCCGCCGTCCATTTCGGCAGGGTGGCTGCCATGGCTAGTACTGCACAGGAGCAGTTCCGGGGCCGGTATCAGGAGGCATCGTGTTTCCGTCTTGCAGGCAATATTGACAGGGCCATTGAATCCTACGCCATAGTGGAAGCGGCTGAGGAAGCACCTACAAATTATCGTGAAAGTGCCAGGCTAAAACTAGCCCAGCTTTATCTCTCAAAGAAGGAAAATGAAAAGGCCAGGGAGAAATTCGAGGCCTTGATGAATCCTGAGGTGGGGAATGAGATACGGATCGATGCTACCCTCAGCCTTGGTTTGCTGGCATTGCAGAACAAGGAGATTGAGACTGCTGAGAAGTGCTTTAACGAGGTTCTGCAATCCGACCAGGAGAAGCTAAAGCCAAGCGCCCAGGCGGCTCTCATGAACGCCATGTATACCGCCAAAAACTATAAAGGCGTGCTCGATATAATGATCCAAGGTACTCATACGGGAGCTCCGGCTACAGAGGCAGTCAAATATACCCTCGCTGGCAAGAGTGCTTATCAATTGAAATCGTACCAGGAGGCGATTCACCTTTTTTCCCAGGCAGAGCGACAGGTGCCGATGTCTGCCGAGGCATTCGAGGCCGGTTACTTTCGCCTGCTCTGTTTCTACAACATCAAGGGGTCAAACATACCTATGCAGGTGGATGCTTTTCTGGAGATTTACCAGGGACAGCATCCCAGGCACGAGCGCATCCACAAGGCACTTCTGATGAAGGCCGAGACCCTGTTTGATGCTGACAAGCACCGCGAGGCAGCATCTGCCTACAATCAGATCGATTCCGAGATCATAGGGGCTGCCAACCAGGCCGATCTCCATTACAAACGGGGGTGGTGCTTGTCTCTCTCAGGGGATCACCATGGAGCTGTGCGAGATTTTACATCATTCCTTGCGGGGCATGAAAACGATGAGCGTGCACCGGATGTGATCGCCATGCGAGGCAAGTCCTTTCTGGCTCTCGGTGACCGGGTTTCCGCATTGAAGGATTTTGATTTGCTTATCCAGCGTTTTCCAAAAGACAAGCTGGCAGCACTCGCCTGGCAAAACAGCGCCCGCATCAGAAAGGAGGACAAGGATTATGCGGATATGATTCGCCGTTACGAGGCCCTGCTTAAAAACTTCCAAGATCTCAGCAAGGATGCCGTTGCCAATGCCCAGTACTGGGTGGGTTGGGGAAATTACCAGATTAAGAAATACCCGGAAGCAATCGTAGCTTTGGAAAAAGCCGCGGGCATGGACCGGGAAAACTATGGCCTCAACAGCGGGATGCTCGTCGTCTACAGCGCCTATGCGATGAAGGACAAGGAAAGGTTGCAAAAAGAGATCGATACACTCACCGAGTCAGGGCACAAGGACAAGATACCCACGCCTATTTTCAGGTGGTTGGGCGTGCAGTGCTTCAACGCCGGAGAGGTGAAGGCAAGTCAAGTTTACCTCACCAACGGGGTGAGCCTCGATGATCCTCGCGCGACTCCGCAGACTTTTTGGAAAATGCTCGGCAAGGCCTGCGTTGCAGCCGGCAAGTATGAGGAGGCCCTGGTGGCCACAAGAAATTTTCTCGATGTGGTTGAGCAGCCTTTTTGGAAAGCAGAGGCGCTTTTGGACAGGTCTGAGGCATACCTTGGCCTGGAAAATCTCGAGGAGGCAAAAAAGAGCGCGGAGCAGGGTCTCGAGCTTAGGCCCAAGGGTATTGTGAATGCCGAGTTGCGAATGATCTTGGGCGATATCGCTTACAACAATGGTGATTTTGCCGGTGCTGCTGCCAACTACGTTGTGGTTGTGCAGATATTTGTTGATGACAAGGGGCTGAGGTCTGATGCGCTTTACAAATCCTACGATGCACTCATGAAAAAGGGAGATGCGGTGGAAGCAGAACACTATCTCAAAACTTTGAGGGCGGAATTTCCCGGCTACCTTGATGAGCGCAACCCCGTGGAAGTCGAGGGTATAGAGCCTGACCGGGTTCAGGCAGTGCCGGAATAGCCGGGATCAGCGCAGTGGCGTTGCATTTGGGTTTGCCGTCCCCGTTTTTGGCTTTGCCCACGGATCCGCGTATGAGGATCCCTCTTTGCCGAACAGTTCCTCAGCTGTTTTGCCTTCAGGCGTGCAAATGACAATGGGTTTCATTTGCCGCCCCTGGGCATCGTATCGATACCTCAGATATCTTACCGGATATTCCTCCTCACGCGGTTGTTTGGTCTCCGGATCCGTGATGGTCTTGGTCCTCTTGACCCTGGCATCAAACATGTCCTCGGCGACCAGATTGCCACTGCGTTTGTGATAACCATACACGATGCGGTAGAGCTTGTTGCCTGCACCATCAAAGACGGTGCCGCTGCGCAATTTGCCATATACATCCTTGCGATAAATAATGAGCATGCGCAGAACCCTGTCGCCACCACCCCCGGGGCGATCGCCGTATGTGCGTCGTTCTACGATGCGTTCATCCGGACTCTGGCGGAATTCGGTGTAAGTGCCATCCTGATTGTGCATGATGCGCACATTTTTTTGAGGGGCTTCTATACCGGTGATTTCTGATACATCAGCACGGAGGCTGATCAGTGTCATGGATATGGCGAGAGAGATGAGGAGGGCTCTCGCGGTAAGGGTTGTCGGCAGGGTCTGTTTTTTAAAGATTGAATTCATCTTCACCTAGGATGAATCTATCCTCATAGCCAAAGATGCCAAGTCATAAGATAATGATATGGAAAACACGCCGTCAGTCCCTCGATCCAAGTCAAGGCGGAGTCGTGATGGGTATCCTCAACGCCACGCCTGATTCTTTCTCAGACGGCGGAAATTACAGTACCACTCGTCAAGCACTGGAACGGGCCCTGGAAATGGTCAGTGAAGGAGCCCGCATTATCGATGTGGGAGGTGAGTCCACCCGCCCGGGTGCAGACGCCATTGGCTCTGCCGAGGAGATTGAAAGGACAAGGCCCCTCATTCATGCACTGAGGAGGGAATCTGATGTGTTGATTTCCATCGACACCTCCAAGCCGGCGGTTGCCGAGGCCGCCATTGAAGCCGGGGCAGATATCGTCAATGATGTGACGGGGCTCAAAAACGAGGAAATGGTCAAGGTGTGCGCCAAGAGTGGTGTCGGCGTATGCGTGATGCATATGCAGGGGGAGCCGCGCACGATGCAGCTCAACCCTTGTTACGATGATGAAGGGGGAGTTGTTCCCGCTCTGAAAGCGTTCTTTGACGAGAGGTTGCAAACCCTGCAGGCATCCGGTATCGATCCTGAATACCTGTGTTTTGATCCCGGTATTGGTTTTGGCAAAACCTATGAGCATAATTTGGAAATTTTGAGAGAGATTGAAAGCTTGCAGCGCGACAGGCCGATCCTTCTTGGGGTGTCACGCAAATCAATGATCGGCCAACTGACGGGTGAAAAGGATCCTGCGATGCGTGACCGTGCAACTGCGGTCATCACTGCCTTGGCATGCAAAAGCCGGATTGGCATCCACCGAGTACATGATGTCAAGGGAGCTGTTGAGGCCATCCGTATCGCCGAATCTATTTAGGCTTGTATTGGCCTATTGTGTTAGTAAGTTTCAGCCCGTGATGAGAAGCGTACGATTGACTGGGCTTTTGGCTTTGTTTGCAACGGCAGTTTGCGCCGATGATTCAGGAGCTGGTAGTGACAAGCCTATATGGGAGCCCGCGGTGGGCGACTTTTGGACTTATGATGTGACTCTGGAAGTGTCGAAGGGTACGCAACTTCCCGCGCGCGTTGCTGGTCAAAAAATTGAGGAGCTGGACGGCAAAACCCGCGTAACTTATGAGCAGAGATCGGTATATCGCGGCTACCTGCCTATTCCGGATGATGAGCGCAAGGCACATGCTTTTTACTTTTCCAATGGTGACCAGCTGGAAGAAATTCAATACATGCTTATTGGGGACAGCTTGATTCAAGCCCTGGGTTCCAAGCAGGAGGGGCAGAAACCAAAAAAAGCGGTGAGCCTGGATACACCCATACCGATTATTGATTCCAAGTGGAAGGGCGGGGAGTCGTTCCCGGTGATCATGGATCAAAAAGTCGGGGATAAGGCCTTGCGCATGACCAGGCAGTTCAGAGCCGTGGGCTGGGAGAATATCGAAACCAAGGCCGGCACCTACAACGCCATGTATGTTCAGGTGGTTGGGATGAATGGAGGCTTGGAAATCAAGCGTGGGTATTGGTTTGCCCCTGGAACGGGATTTATCAAGGAGGTCAAAAAATATTATCTGGGTGATCAGATGGTGCTTACACAGACCAAAGAGCTCAAGGATACCGGAAGGCTTGAGCCTGCCGAGTAACCCGGTTCACTCATTTGGGCTTGGTTCACGCTGGTTCTCCGTAAACAAGCGTTGCCAATGATCAAGGCGCTCCTTGATGCGCTTTTCCAGACCGTTTTCGGTTGGGGTATAGTAGCTGCGCCCCTCTGGCAGGTAGGCTTGCGGAGTGTAATTTCCTTCGTAATCGTGTGAGTAAAGGTATTGTAAAGCTTGCTCGCTGGCCCCTGAAGCATGGGCGATTTTTTTGCGCGTCTTGGTTCTCAGGTGTTCGGGAACTGCAAGTGTCTGTCCCTCTTTTACATCCTGCATGGCTTTTCCCAAGGCTGCGTAAGCACTGTTTGATTTGGGGGCAGTGGCGAGATAAACGGTTGCGTGGGCAAGTGGAATGCGCCCTTCGGGCATGCCGATGAATTCAAATGCCTGCTGGGCATCCATGGCAACACGCAGCGCGTTGGAGTCCGCGAGTCCGATGTCCTCACTCGCTGATATCACCAGCCTGCGTGCGATGAAGCGAGGGTCCTCACCCGCTGTAAGCATCTTGGCGAGCCAATAAAGGGCGGCGTCCGGATCGCTTCCCCTGATGGATTTGATGAACGCCGAGGCAGTGTCGTAATGATTGTCGCCATCGGCATCGTAGACAATTGCCTTTTGCTGGATGGACTCCTCAGCCACTTCCAGAGTGATATGAATGACACCTTGGCCATCGTCTTCAGGGGTGGTGAGGGCTGCCAGCTCCAGAGCAGTGAGTGCCCGTCGTGCATCCCCATCGCTTTTTTCAGCAATATGAGCGAGTGCCGCATCATCGGCCGCAACCTGCATGTTTCCAAGGCCACGCGTTGAATCGGTGAGCGCGGTCTTCATCAATGCAACGAGGTTTTGCGAGGAAATAGGCTCAAGCTCGAATATTTGAGAACGGGATACCAGTGGTGAATTAACGTAGAAATAGGGGTTATGGGTGGTTGCACCGATAAAGCGAACAGTGCCTCGCTCCACATGTGGCAGCAACACGTCTTGTTGCGCTTTGTTGAAGCGGTGAATTTCATCAATGAAGAGAATCGTAGTCTGATCACGTAGCTGGCTCCATTTTTGCGCCTGGGAAATTTTGTCCCTTATTTCTGCAACGTTGGATTCCACACCGTTGAGCATTTCAAAGCGGCACTGTGTCGTGTTGGCGATGACAGTGGCGAGGGTGGTTTTCCCTGTTCCCGGAGGTCCATAGAAAATCAAGGAAGAGAAACGATCAGCCTCAATCGCGCGTCTGAGCAAGGTGCCTTCGCCGAGGATGTGTTCTTGTCCAATTACCTCGGACAAATTTACAGGACGCATCCGGGCAGCCAGGGGTGCGCGGTGCAGGGTTTCCGATGTCTCGGAAGTATTTGTTTCCGTCTCAGGAGAATCTGGGAAAAGGGACTCCATAAATGCAAGCTTATGGAATGCGGAAATGTCTCACGGTTCTTGGATCACGGCTGCCTGTGGCAGGGTTCACCAGAGCGGTGGACGGGTCTCCGACTATATCTCCGCTGCTGTATCCGGTGACATCAATGATGTTGTACGGCCGGTAGGGGCTCACCACCATGTTGGCCCTTCCTTGTGGATCGGGATGGCCCAGTGGAATCTTGCGGTATTTTTTGAGCTCTGGTGAGGGACCTGTATCATTTGAATACCATGAGCCCCTCGAGCCCAGATTGGGGCCTGTGTAGGGTGTGCAGGATGCAAGTGCAGCTGCCAGAGAGAGAATCAAAAAGGAATGGATTTTCATACAGGGAGAGTTCAGGAAAATACGTTATGAGACAGGAGGAACATGCTCTGATATCAATGCGGCTGTTCACGAGTGGGCCTCAGGTCCCGGTCAACGGGTGTAATATACCCCTTGATGAGTATCTGGCTACCAAGAAATAGGAACAAAAGAATTGCTCATTTGCCCAGAAGGCTCGAGAGCAGAATGCTCGTCTTTTTGGCCTTGGACAGCGAGTAGCGCTGATCGAATACGTGAAACCTGTCGGCTCTCATCTTAGTAAGCAATGCATGGTAAATACGGCGCATCGCTTCCGCAGCTCTCAGTGCCCTGGCATCCTCAGAATGCAGGTAGCCCACCGCCTCCTGGTACAATGCCTCGGCGCGGTCGGCATGGGCATTCATCATGTTTACGAAGGGATCATTATAAACATGTGCCCTTAGTTCTTCTTCGGAGTATTCGAATCGCGAGAAGTCATCCATTGGCAGATAGACACGGCCTTCCTTGCGCAGGTCTTCCTCGACATCCCGGAGAATGTTTGTGAGCTGCAGGGCGTGACCCAGGGCGACGGCGTATTTTTCAGAGTCGGGGTGAGTGCATCCAAAAATACGGGTCGATATCAAACCCACGCAGCTGGCAACCCGGTAGGTGTATTCCTTGAGATCTTCCCAGGTATGGAAGTGCTGTGGGTCGAGATCAGACCTGCAACCATCAATGAGATCAAGAAACAGCTGCCGGGGAATCGAGTAACGATCAATGATTTGCACTACACCTCGCTGCAGGTTGTCAGGCTCATCGAACCCGTGTTCGATTCCGTTGCGCCACTGCGTAAGTCCCTCGTTTCTTTGCTCGTAGGATGTATCAAGATCGTCAGCCAGGTCATCTATCACCCTGCAAAAAGCGTAGAAGATAATCATATCCCTTTTTCGCTGCCTGGGCAGGCATGAGAGGGCAAACGCGAGATTGGACTTTGCCTTGCGGGTGATTTCCTGAGCCGATGTCATGAATGGGAATAGAGAGTGTTTTCCTGGGCTAGGCGGGGGGAGTGTTGGAGTTGACGTTCCCGGGCATTGATGGCTACCTGATGATGCCCCAGTGACCGCTTGTGAAAGGCCAGAGGGCAAATGCTGCGGGCCCAATCACATTGAACTCCTTGACCGGTCCGAAAAAGCGTGAGTCTGAGGAGTTGTAGCTGTTGTCTCCCATGGCAATATATTCATTCATGCCGGGAATATTGGATCTTCTGGCCTTGAATGTTTTCTGGCCTTGTAGCCTGAAAGTGGGCTCATAGCCACGATAACCGTCTTCTTTGCTCATTACCCGGAGAATGCCCGGCTCCCTGGCTTTTTCCCCGTTCACATACAAGTCCGTTTGCCTGATTTGCAGTTTGTCTCCCGGCACACCGACGAGTCTCTTGATGTAGTGAGAGCCCGCAACTCCACCACTCCTTGCTGCCTCAGAGTGAATTTCTTTAATGTCGCGGGTGTCGAAAACAAAAACCTCGCCCCGCTGTGGGCGACGGAAGTTGTAGGATATTTTATCAACCAGAATCAAGTCACCTGTATCGATATAGCCCCTGGCAATGACCGTGCCCGCAGCTAATGAAGGCTGGGTGTATATAATGCGGCGATTCCTCGAGCCCTCGATGGAGATGGCCGAGGGTGAGCTGCTAAGCACCTGACGCTGGTATTGCATTTTTTCCTGATCGCTCATATCCGAGGTCCAGTAACCGCAAATGCCACCAAAACCCATGCCGTTGCGGCTCATAAGGGCTGCCTTGGGCCCAGGAAAGGTCAGTTTGGTGCCGTCATCAAAGTAGATGTAAGTATGGGTGAAGAAATGGAGGTAAGGTTTTTCGATCACGGGATTCTCGGCCCGCAGGCGCTTGTCTTCTTCCAAAACAAGGTCCACATATTTCCGGCCTCGTGTGACTCGCTGTACTGTTCGGGTGGCAATGTTGGGAAACTCATCAGCAGATGCCACCTGGGTGGCAATGATCCCATTCAGGGTGGGCTGCATGGAGCCCGTCGGGATCCGAAATGGCTGGACCACATAGGCCCGCAGGCCGAGCGCGATTACAACGGCCACAAAAATGACCTCAAGATTTTCCTCGATCCAGCCTTGTCTCTGTTGCCTTGGTAGTGCGTTTTCACATGTTGCCTGGAGTTGCTTGGAAGCCTCCTTGCATTTCTCTCTGTCTCCCTGTTTGCAGGCGTTTTTGAGATCCTGGCAACGTGACTGGATTTCAGCAATCTGCTGCTCATTGAGCAAGTCGCGCTTGTAATGGAGAAACTTCCGGGCCGCCTTGTTGAGAAGCTTGGCTTCCTTTTTCCATCTGGGTGCAAACATGTCGTCATCAATAGCGGTCAGTGGGTTGATTCCAGCAAGGCAAAAAAAATGGATTTTCCCGAGATTTTTGTTGCTAATGAGATTCATTCTCAATAATAAGCCTGCCCCGCACGATCACTTACCCCGAATCGTTGCTCCTGATGAATGCATGTATTATGAACACTGACCCTAATTCCAACGGAAACCAAAAACGATGGCCGGCTCTGCTTGCTGCCAGCTTACTCATCTCACCAGCCAGCGCTCAAACCGATGGCGAGCTGTCCCCCCTGACGGTTGTTGGCAGCAAGGATCGCACCCTTGAGCTCGTTGGCTCGGCAGCTTATCTGGACAGGGAAGATATCGAGCAACAAAACTACACCAATATTAACCGCCTTTTGGCAAAAGTTCCCGGTGTATACACACGCGAGGAAGACGGTTATGGCTTGTTCCCCAATTTGTCCATACGGGGAAATCTGGGAACACGCAGTGAGAAGACAACCATCATGGAGGATGGCATTCTGATGGCGCCCGCACCCTATTCTTCTCCCGGTGCTTATTATTCTCCCAATGCCGGCAGAATGAATGCCTTTGAAATCCTCAAGGGCTCGAGCCAGGTCAAGTACGGCCCACACACCACGGGAGGCGTGATCAACTACCTGTCCACTCCTGTGCCTGATGAGGAGCAGTTTTACGGAAAGTTTATCTATGGTTCCGACAACAGCTTTACCGGGCACGTTTATTATGGTGACACGGTCGATACGGAAAACGGGCGCTTCGGCTATCTGTTGGAAATGTATTACCAGCACAGTGACGGGTTTCGTGACATTCAAGGCCATCCGGCCAGGGACACCGGCTTTGCGCGCAATGAGCCTATGCTCAAGGTGTTTTGGGAACCGGACACGCTCCTCAAACAGCGCTTGGAATTCAAGTATGGATACACGGACTTTGATGCCAATGAGAGCTATCTGGGGCTCTCCGAGACCGATGTGCGCAGCCATCCCTACGACCGTTACGCTGCCAGCAAATACGACAACATCAGTGCTTATCAAAACCGCACTTATCTGCGCTACACGGCGGAACCGACACCTGATTTCAACCTCGAGGCCACAGGCTATTACAACAACTTCCACAGGAACTGGTACAAGCTCAGCAAGATCAATGGCCAAAGCCCGCACACGGCGCTTCTTGATCCTGCAGGTGTGACCTCCTTGCGCGGTTTGACTGCTGACGCTGACGACATCATCGACGTCAAGGCCAATAACCGTGACTATTACAGCTATGGGGCCCAGTTCGCGGCGACCTATGATTTTTCCATTGGGGCGACTGACCACAGTGTCACCTCCGGTCTCCGCGTGCACAAGGATCGCGAGCGCCGCTTTCAGTGGGTGGATCAATACACCTCAGACAGGGCAGGCGATTTTAACCTGACAAGCTCAGGCACTCCGGGC